>NZ_CALIED010000034.1:0-29963 GCF_938022135.1 uncultured Psychrobacillus sp. | reverse complement strand
AGGCAGTTCCTCAGCCACCGGAGCTTTTAACCATTTGACCCCGAGGGGCAAGGCGCTGGAGCTAGCCATCAATTTATCCACAGGTTTCGAAGTTTATAAATTCTTAAACAAAATTAAAACGAAGCGAATGGACTGCTTTCCATTCGCTTCGTTTTAATTTTCGTCTTTTTTAGCTGCATCAATAGCAGCACTTGCTAATTTTGACTTTATCATATCTTCCATTGGAGGGTTGTATAATCCTGCTCTTACATTTAGGTAGTAGCGATGCATCGGATTAGATTGAGAAAGGGCTCTAGAGCCAACTATTTTCATAGCCAAATCGACTATTTTAATAGCTCCATTCGTAACGGCTATTTTAGTAATATCCAGTGACTCTTGAAGGGTCGTCTTATCTTCTGCTTGCTCATATCGTTCCACCGTACCATAGAGCATATGTCTTGCAATGGATAACTCTAGTTCCATTTCGCCTATGATATGCTTAATATTTGGAGTCTCCGCGATTGGCTTTCCTAAAGAGGTGGGGATATAAGAAGCTGCAAAGTCAACTGCGTATTTCCTTGCTGCAGCAGCGATCCCTAAGTAGCAGGCTGGAATATGAAGCATCCATCCCTTTGCTTCTGTCTTGGTAGCAGGTAAGGCTTTCAGGATATGATTTCCGGAAACTCTAACATTTTCTAAAATGAGGGTATGACTTGCAGTTCCTCTCATGGAAAGCATATCCCATGTTTCAAGAATAGAAACACCAGGACTATCCTTAGGTACTACTATCATTTCAACAATGCCGATTTCGTTTGTGCATGTAACTATAATATAATCGAGTACAGGGGAAGCAGATGTAAAAGTTTTCTCACCATTAATAACTAAATCCTTGCCATCCCGTATAACTGTTGTACGGGGAAGAGCACCTCGTGTAGGGCTGCCGGCATTATTTTCAGTGGCTGCACTATTAATGATTGCACCATTTGCTATTTCCTTTAGAAGCCAGTCAGCAGCATCCTGCTCCCAATGGTTGTTTTCTGCATATTCCAAAACGATCCCATTATGCCATCCAATGGATAGTCCTGTAGCACCACTTCCCTCAGAAATAGCTTCCTGTGCTAGTATGTATTCATACAATCCTAAGCCTTGCCCTCCGTACTCCTTTGGTAAAGTTAAAGTAGGATAATCTATATTCTTTAAATCTTGGAAATCGGCAAAAGGGAAGGAGCCGAGTTGATCGAGCTCCGGCTCTCTATGTCTAAAAACTGGTTTTAAATCGTTTATCTTAGAAATTAGCTCAAATTGTTCTTCTGTTTTAATAAATTGGTCCATAGCTTGACATCCTCTCTCTATATATTGCTATGCAAGTCTAGGCGCTTAAATTGATAAAAAGATAAATCAGTGGAAGATACTAGAGATTTTGTTTATTTCATCTTTAGAAAGCTCAATTTCTAGAGTCTTAATATTCTCTAGTACTTGCTCTGGCCTTTTAGCACCAGGAATTACAACGTCAATTGATTCCTGTTTTAAATACCAAGCTAACACGAGATTAGAAACCGCTACATGCTTATTGTTGGCAATTGCCTTCAATTCATCCACTTTATTTAAATTCTGAATGAATGCATCTCCCTGGAACAATGGGTTCTTTGCTCGTCCATCTTCAAATGTACTATTAGGAGAAAATTTTCCTGTCAATAAGCCAGAAGCTAATGGGAAATAAGGTATAAAGGAGATATTATTTTCTAGAGAGTAAGGGATTAAGTCATCTTCTGCATCTCGTTTAAAAAGATTATAGCCAGATTGGATGACTTCAATATAACCATCTTTGTTTCCTTCTCTTAACTGATCCATTGAAAAGTTGGATACCCCTATAGAACGGATTTTTCCTTCCTCTTTTAATCTATGAAGTTCTCCAACAGCCTCATATTTCGGTGTTTGTTCATCTGGAAAGTGTATATAAAATAAATCAATATAGTCTGTTTGTAGCCGTCTTAAGCTGTTTTCGACCGTTTCTCTTAGAAATTTTGGTGAATTGTCTACTTCCATTTTGTCATTCATGTACTTTTGTCCACCTTTTGTAGCAAGAACAACATTAGCTCTTTGTCCTGTCTCTTTAAGTACCTCACCAATTAGAATTTCTGATTTTTCAGGCCCGTACATATACGCGGTGTCGATAAAGTTAATGTCATTTTGTAGGGCTGCACGAACAATTTCTTTACCTGTTTCGTCCTTTAAATTAGGGAATATATTGTGTCCTCCAACAGCATTAGTGCCCAGACCTATTGGATTTACAAATAACCCAGTACTACCAATCTCCACTTTATTAGACATAAAAAACCAACTCCTTTTCTATGGATAATTACTCATTCATCATATCAATAAATAAAATAGCGACCTAATGAAAGAACTTCCAATGTTATTATACTTTTAAATATATTTCCTATGCAGAGGAAAAGTAAACTATTATGTCGAAATATGAATTAATGGGAAACCAGAAAAGAAATATAAATAATTAATAGGTTAGATTCATACATAGAAGTTTTTTAAATAAATAGAAAGTCATTAATGCTCGCCAATTGTAGGTAACAAGTCTATAAAATAAAATTCACAAAGAGGAGGGAATGAATGAAATCTAATATAAGCTATTCAAATAAGCGTTCAAGAGTCTGGATATGGCTAGTGATTATCCCTATTGTGATTACTTTTCTTTCAATGAAATTTCTTCCACCTGCACTTCTCTTTTTGCCGAACTTATTACTAGCATTGTTTTTCCTCCTCTATTTTATGAGGCTCGTCGGGAAGATTAGGAGTGAGAAAGCTAAATAACGTTTCTTTAAGTTATTTCAGCCAATGGAATAACAGCTTATATGTAACATGATCTATTTAATGTTTATATTGATTGCAGCAACTAAAGGTGATGAGTGAGAAAGATAAATCATCCAACACGTTCGTAGTCTGGGTTGATGGTTCTCGCCAATCCCGCGTAAAAGGACCGACTGAGAGCGAAAATCATTATTTATAAATTGAGGAGGAAGGGGTCTCTAATGACTAACATCTATTTTGTAAGACACGCGCATTCAACCTATTCAACAGACGAGGTAGGTCGACCATTATCTCTTAGAGGTTTAAATGATGCAAATCTTGTTGCGAATTTGTTAATGCACCATGATATTGACCATGTTATATCTAGTCCTTATAAAAGGGCTATACAAACTGTAGAAAAAGTGGCACAGCAATTTAATTTGACGATCGAGCTAGTAGAAGGCTTTAGAGAAAGAACATTATCAGAACATCCGGTTCCGAATTTTGATGAAGCAATAGCAAAGGTTTGGGAAGAACCAGCTTTTTCATGGGAGGGAGGGGAATCAAATCTAGTTGCACAGGAGAGAGGTGTAACGTCCTTATTGCAGGTATTAGATGAATGGCAGGATAAAAACGTGGTGATTGGAACTCATGGTAATATAATGGTTTTAATCATGAATTATTTTGATGTCAAATATAATTTAGCTTTCTGGGATCAGCTCCAAATGCCTGATATTTATCAGTTGTCATTTGAAGGTAGAAAATTGAGGGATGTTAAAAGAATATCAGAAGAAGAGGTACTACATGGATATTAAGGGCATTAACCATTTATTATTTTCTGTTTCTAATCTTCAAAGGTCCATACAGTTTTATAAAGAAGTGTTAAATGCAAAACTATTAGTAGTTGGAAATAGTACCGCTTATTTTGACGTAAATGGAATATGGTTAGCTTTAAATGAAGAGCCACATATACCTAGAAATGATATAAAATATTCCTATACGCATATCGCATTTACCGTAGAAGAAAAGGACTTCCAGGATATTTGTAAAAGACTAGAAATATTAAACGTGACAATCCTTCCTTCGCGAAAGAGAGAGGTAAGAGATAAGCAGTCCATTTATTTTACAGATCCAGATGGGCATAAATTCGAGTATCATACTGGTACATTAGAGGATCGTTTGAAGTATTATAAAGAGGACAAGCAACATATGCGGTTTTATGAAGAAGCTTAAAATCCTTTAACACCCATACTTGCAAGGAAGGGTGTTAAAGGTCAATGAGTAAAAGTTGTGGAAAGTTAAAAATATAATCTCATCTCCTATTCATCTCAAAGAATCCCGGCACCTCTTGCGTAACCTTGTTATTGATAATTTTTAGTATCTTTTCTATTAAGTCCTGCTCCAGGTCTTCTCTGTATTCAAAGCTTGTTTGATATAAAACACTTTCCATTTTAGGCTCTAGCTGTTTAAGAAGCTTTAAAATTTCAGCTTCGTCCATTTTATTTCCCCCCTTTTTTCTTTTCTAGGTTATGAACGACAGTATTGGATAGATTGTGTAATGAATTTTCTAGTGCCTCCAGCTTATTTTCAAAACGGTGAAGTAAATAAATGGAGACTACAATTGGAAAGCCGAAGTTGCCAAGTAACTGAACAATATTGCTAGCTTCAATCATACGTAAGCTCCTTTCGAATGTTTTCGATTATATTTCGTCTTGATTTTGAAACCGCTTGTTGCGAAATGCCAAAATAATGTGCAATTTCCCGATCGGTCATTTGTTTTACAAAGACGAGTGATAATATTTTCTTCTGTCGTTCTGAAAGCTTTCTTATACTAAAAAATAATTTGTCAGACGAGATGTGGTCTGAAATGTCATCTGAGAATCCAATAAAGTCTGTAAAAAATCTTTCATGATAAATGACTGATATTTTTTCATCACCGTCTAGTGATAAAATATTCCTCCTTCTGTGAAGACGCTCCTTTTGATCAAATCGTTTACTTTCAAAATGTAATACCTTAAGCACATAGGTTAAGATACGGATATTTTGGTAAAATCTTTTAAACTCTCTATCTAATTTGTTTTTAATCTCTTGGCTATTGGTGTATTGATATTCTTCAAGCATCTTTTGATTGTCAGGGTAGCTGAGAAACTCTTCTATAATCTTTTTATTACCAGTAACCATTTTTAACATTCCCCCCTTGAAAATAGAATGTAATACTTGGCTGGCGCTAAGGAAAAAGGGACTTTAGCAACGAGTGACTTGTTGTTCTCATATAAAGGGATTTTTTTATTATTTTTTACAACTCCCTTGAAATGTTTTTGAAATAAAAGTAAAATATATAATTGTATATCCTAAATATTACTAATATTTGGATAAGAAATATACTAATATTTGTTGTGAAATAAAAAGAAAAAAGTATTATTATTTAATGCACTATAATAAGAATTTCTTTTTTTAAGTGAATTATTGTACAAAATATTGATTTTCGCTATGTTTTTCTTCTTTATTTATAGGGATGTAGAAAAAAGTCGAAAAAATAAAAAAAGGAATTCAGCGATGGAAAGAGAATTATAACCTATACTACATTGCAAGGAGGTGACTTCCGATGGGTGGTAGTATTGGTCTCATAATTAAGCAGGAAAGGTTAAATCGGAATATTAAACAAACGGTTTTGGCCAAAGGGATTTGTTCAACTTCCTATTTAAGCAAGATAGAAAGTAATTCAACGATACCTAGCGAAGATGTAGCACAGCCATTGTTAAAACGATTGAACTTGATGCTAGAAGAAATACCACTGGAAGAAGAAAACAAAGTTATTGAAGACTTATATGCACTATATAAAAGTGCTATTTTAAGTAGAGATCAAGAAATGGTCAGGGAACGCCTGCAGCAATATACATCGCGGAAGATTAATTTTACCAATTTAAAAAATTTTTACAGTTACAATTTATACATGTTTCGATTGATGTTGATTATTAATGAGGAAGTCCTTCAAATCTATCCGATTTACCAAGTCCTAATAAAAATGGAAGCAGATTTTGATGACAAACAAAGGTTTCTTCTAAATTTAAACCTTGGAATATATAACTATTTAATCGCAGAATATTGTACTGCACTAGAAAAGCTTGAAGATGCTCTAAAACTCGTAAACTATAGCTCCTTTGAAGAATGGGAACTCGCCGATTTTCATAATGTTATAAGCTTAAGCTACTTTAAATGTAACGAGTACTTTAATGCCATTAACCATTCTAGTAAATCACTTAAATATTACAAGGATAATCTACTCTTTGAACGGGCAATTGATAGCTATATAGTTACTGGCATGGCCTATAAAAATATGAAAAATTATCAAGAAGCAGAAAAAAACTATAACTTAGCAAAAAAGCTGGCTATGGATTATAAGCTAACTCAATACAAAGGCATGCTTTATCAAAATTTAGGATCTCTCCAGGCTATCCAAGAAAATCATGAAAAGGCAATTGAGTACTATACACTTAGTCTATCGTATAAGGAAGGTCCTCAGCAGGTGGAAGGTTATATGATAACCACACTTTCCATTGTCAAAGAATATTCCAAGCAAAACGACCATAAAAGGGTCCTTAGCTGGTGTGAAGCGGGTTTCAATAAAATGGACGAGGCTAGCATTCAGCAAAGAAGCAATATTAAATCTTACATACACCATCTTCACATATATCAGGCTCTTCATAACAATTCAGAGGAATTTGAAGCTATTGTTAAAAAAGGTATTAATTATTTTGAAAAAGTCCATGACGATCGACATGTTCAAAAGTACTCTATTCTTTTAGCGGACTACTACTATAGGAATAGCAGATTTAAAGCAGCGAATCTTTATTATCAAAAGGCCAATGAAATATTGTTTAGAAAAAAATCTATTACAAAATGGGAGGATTTATAAAATGAAAAAATTACTCATTCTAAGCTTAGTAACTTTAACGGTCTTATTTAGTTTTGGAACTTCTACATTTGCTGAAGAAGAAGCACCTCGACCAACATCGTCTGGAAATACAAACTAGTAAAAGTCTAGTCATGGACTTTGGATAAATATTTAACTTATATCACCCACCTGTGCAATTACAGGTGGGTGTCTATGTTATTTGTAAGGAAACTTGAAGAACTTCAGGTAGAAAGTTGAGAAAGATGAAAAAAATTTGTTTTTTTGAAACCATAACGTGATGGTTTTCGTTATAATATACTAGATAGGATTTTTTATGAGTCACATAACAAGACAGTATTAAAAATAACGGAGGTGAATCCCTCGAAATGAGGGAACATATTGGACTCGAGTATATTAAATATCATTTTATTAATCATCTTTTTAGGTTTGACAGCATTTTTCGTAGCGGCTGAATTTGCAGTAGTCAAAATCCGTAAATCCAGAATTGATCAGTTAATCGAAGAAGGTAATAAAAAAGCTGAGATTGCAAAGAAAGTTGTAAGTGACCTTGATTATTACTTATCAGCTTGTCAATTAGGTATTACAATCACCGCTATTGGGTTAGGTGCTTTTACAAAGCCTTATGTTAAGCATTTAATGTATCCTATTTTTGAATGGCTCAATACCCCTGAAACTGTAATGAATATTTTATCTTATGGTATTTCACTTGCGATTGTAAGTTACCTACATGTCGTTATTGGGGAAATGGCACCAAAAACATTAGCGATTCAATTTTCGGAGAAAGTCACATTAATGTTGGCACCAAGTCTATATTATTTCGGTAAAGTAATGTATCCGTTTATTAGAGCATTAAATGGTACTTCACGATTTCTGTTACGTGCTGTAGGTGTTAAAGGAGCTAGCGAAGATCAAGCCTATTCAGAAGAAGAGCTTAAAATAATCATGTCTCAAAGTTTCCAAGGTGGGGAAATTGATAAGCAAGAATTAGAATATATGGAGAATGTATTCGCCTTCGATGAGCGTGTTGTCAAAGACATTATGGTTCCTCGCCCAGAGTTCGTTGCTATTGATAGGGATATGAATACTACAGAAATAGTATCGATTTTAGATGAGCATAATTACACTCGTTATCCAGTCGTTGAGGAAAACGATAAAGATAAAATTATTGGCTTTGTAAATGCAAATAAGTTACTTAGTCGCATAGTAACGAATCGTCCTGCTGATTTGAGTGATTTTGTTCGCACGATTCCATTTGTGTTTGAGCAAACACCGATTCAAAATGCATTATTAAAAATGCAGGAGGAGCGTGTACATATTGCGGTAGCTGTCGATGAATATGGTGGTACCGCTGGTATTTTAACGTTGGAAGATATACTAGAAGAGCTCGTTGGAGAAATTCGTGATGAATTTGATGCGGATGAAGTGGATGAAATTCGTAAGACGGGCGAAAACGAGTATACAATTAACAACCGAACATTATTAGAAGAATTAGAGGATCGCTTTGGTATTGATTTCGAGGATAGTGAAGATATCGATACAATTGGTGGTTGGGCACTAAATGAAGGTTTTAAAAACACATCGGAAGTTAACGAAGGAATGGAAATACAGCACGGTGATCATCTATGGGTTATTGGTGAAGTAGAAAACTACCATATTAAAGAAGTGATCTTCAAACAAAATTATTTTAAACAATAATTACGATTATTAATGGAGGTGAATCCCTTTCCATAAGGGAGTTAATTGGACGGTATAATTATTTTAAACTTAGCGTTAATCACATTATTTATTTTATTGACAGCGTTTTTCGTAGGGGCAGAATTCGCGATTTTAAAAGTGCGTATGTCACGAATTGATCAGCTTATCTCGGAGGGAAATAAAAAAGCAGTCGTCGCCAAGAAAGTTACACAAGATTTAGATTACTATTTGTCAGCCTGTCAGCTAGGAATAACAGTGACAGCTCTGATTTTGGGAGCACTTGGAGAACCAACCGTTGAAAAAATGTTAGCACCAGTATTTGAATATTTAAATTTAGGTGAAGCTCTTTCAACCGCACTTTCCTATGCCATAGCGTTATCGGTTGTCACATTTTTACACGTAGTCCTTGGTGAATTAATGCCTAAAACATTAGCAATTCAATATGCTGATAAAATGACACTTCTTTTAGCACCACCTCTTTATTGGTTCGGGAAAGTTTCTAAGCCGTTTATCTCAGCGTTAAATGGTTCCGCTCGTTCGTTATTAAAAATATTTGGTGTAAAGCCTGCGGGACATGACGAAGTGTATTCTGAAGAAGAGTTGAAAATGATTGTTACACAAAGCTTTGCAGGTGGAGAAATCAACCAAACCGAACTTGCTTATTTGGAAAATATATTTGCATTTGATACTCGTCAGCTAAAGGACATTATGATTCCCCGGTCAGAGGTGATTATGTTAGAGAAACAGCAAACGCTTGAGCAAATGGTGGCAGTCATTGAAGAGTTCGAATATACACGCTATCCAGTCATTGACGTTTTAAAAAAGAAGAATGACGTAATTGGATTTATTAACACAAAGGAAATGTTAACGGATATCGCTGCTGGACGTTCTAATGACGTGACATTCTTCATCCATGACATCCCAAGATTTAAAAATTCAACAGTTATTAAAGAGGTATTCTTAAAAATGCAACAAACACGTAAGCACATGGCCATTGTAACAGATGGCAAAGGAGTTATCGTGGGCCTAGTAACAATGGAGGATATATTATCAGAAATTGTTGGTGAGATCCAAGATGAAGATGATGGAGATTTCGTATATGCAACATAACGGTGTTTTTTAAACAATACATTTGAACAGTAACCCGAATAGTGTACACGTAACAAGTGGACCTATTCGGGTTTTAATGTTAGAGAATAGATTAAATACAACCATCACGTTTTAGTTTTGATTATTTTGAGATCAAAATTATTTGCGGAGGGGGATAGCGATGAAAGAATTATATTTGGAGACTGATCGCTTGATCCTCAGAACATTTAATGAGGAAGATTATGAGAGCTGGTCAAATGGATTTAATAATCGATTACCTTCTCAATATAAATATGACGAAGGATACAAAATAATGGAGAAGGCGTCTAATGAATGGTTCTCTGATTGGATCAAAGGTTTTAATAAGGCTCAAGAGAACGATGAAATGTATATAATGGGTATTTTTAGAAAAGAGGATGGAGTTAATATCGGAAAGGTAGAACTAATCACAATTCTTAGGATGGATTATCAATGGGCTATGATGGGATATTCTATTCATAACCAATATTGGAAAAAGGGGTATGGAGTCGAAAGTGTGAGAGAAGCTAAAAAATATTTTTTTGACTCGTTAAAGTTCCAACGAATTGAACTTCATATTAATGTTGATAATAGACCGTCCGAAACTCTTGCTAAAAGAGCCGGCTTTAAATACGAGTGCACACGAGAGAAGTTTTCTATGGAAGAGGAAGAATGGGTAGACTTTCTAATTTATTATGCGCTTAGAGAATAAGCTTGTTCCTTGGATCAGTAACATTTGAAACGAACTAAAAGATCGAATATTTATATTTTTCGCTAAGTAACAAATAATCCTATTGACATTCGTTTTACATACATGATAAATTTATCCACAATAAAACCATACAAATTCGTTGATGAGAAAAAGTAAAAGATAAATCTATTCCAAAGAGAGCCGATGCTATGCTGAAAGTCGGTGTTTGGGTTATTTTTGAAAATCCTCTCTGAGAAGTCGCACTGAACTAAGTAAGTGTGATCGGGTGTCTACCGTTAAAAGGAACGCGTATGCTTGTACGTGGCTAAGTGCTATTGAGGTGAAGATTTCAATGGAATTAGGGTGGTATCACGGTTAAACCCGTCCCTTTACTGGGGCGGGTTTTTTGTATGTTTTATTAATTTGAACGTGGAGTGATATCAGATGGTTAACAAGGACGTAAAGAAGACGGTTTTACAACGCGAGCGGCAGATAAGAAAAATGTGGGAGGAGCATAATGTATTTCAAGCATCTATTGAGCAACGAGATGGAAATCCTACATTTGTGTTTTACGAAGGTCCTCCTACAGCGAACGGTTTGCCACATGTAGGGCATGCCCTCGGCAGAACGATAAAGGATCTGGTCGCTAGATATAAAACAATGAAGGGTTATCAGGTCATTCGAAAAGCGGGCTGGGATACCCATGGGCTACCAGTTGAACTTGGCGTAGAAAAACAGCTTGGTATTTCTGGTAAGAAGGATATAGAAGACTATGGGGTCGAAGCATTTATCAAGAAATGTAAGGAAAGTGTATTTGTTTATGAAAAGGAATGGCGTGACTTCACAGAAAAGCTGGGATACTGGGTCGATATGGATAGCCCCTATATGACGATGAGTAATAGCTACATTGAAAGTGTATGGAATATCCTTGGTACTATACATGATCAAGGTCTGCTGCAAAAAGGTCATCGGGTTTCCCCATATTGTCCTAGTTGTCAAACGACCTTAAGTTCACATGAGGTATCTCAAGGGTATAAAACGGTTAAAGACTTATCAGCAATAGTTAAGTTTAAACTTACACATAAAGAGAATGAGTATTTTCTTGGATGGACTACTACTCCTTGGACACTGCCGGCAAATGTAGCCCTAGCGGTTAATCCTTCGCTTGAATATGTTCGAGCGAAGAAAGGGGAGGAGGTATATATCCTCGCAAGAGATTTAGTTAAAAAAGTCTTGAAAGATGGATATGAGATTCTTTCCACCTTAAAGGGGGCAGAATTAGAGGGTCTTTCCTATACCCCACTTTTTGATCTTGTACATGTAAAAAAGGGATATAAAGTAGTTACCGCAAATTATGTTTCAAGTGATAGCGGAACTGGTATTGTCCATATCGCACCAGCGTATGGGGAAGAGGATTACAAAGTGATGAAGGAAAATAGCTTATCTTTTATTCATGTAGTAGATGAAAGAGGGAGGTTTACAATAGCCGTCGAGGGGTTGGAAGGACGTTTTGTTAAAGAGTGTGATTTAGAGATTATACGATTACTCTCCCATAAAGGGCTACTGTTTTACAAGGAAAAATACGAGCATAGCTATCCCTATTGCTGGCGCTGTGATTCCCCATTGCTCTATTACGCAATGGAAAGCTGGTTTATACAAACTACAGCCTTAAAAGAACAATTTTTAGCTAATAATGAATCCGTATCTTGGCATCCAGAGCACCTCAAACATGGTAGGTTCGGCAACTTTTTAGAGCAAATGGTCGATTGGAATATCAGTCGTAATCGTTATTGGGGCACCCCACTTAATGTGTGGGAATGCAGCAATTGTAAGCTTGAGCTCGCCCCTAAGAGTATAGAAGAATTAAGCAAGTATTCGCTACATCCTCTAGGAAGTATTGAGCTCCACAAGCCATACGTAGATGATGTTCGTCTCTGTTGCCCTTCGTGTGCTGGAACTATGAGGAGAACTCCTGAGGTAATTGATGTATGGTTTGACAGCGGTTCTATGCCATTTGCCCAATATCATTATCCATTTGAGAATGAGAAGCTATTCTCTAAACAGTTTCCAGCAGATTTGATCGTAGAGGGGATTGATCAAACAAGAGGATGGTTTTATAGTCTTTTGGCTGTTTCTACACTGTTCACAGGTAAGTCACCATATAAGCGTGTTCTTTCCACTGGGCATATTTTAGATGAGAACGGCCAAAAGATGTCTAAAAGCAAAGGAAATGCGTTGGATCCCGTTGAGCTGATCCAACACTATGGGGCAGATTCGCTGAGATGGGCTTTACTCGTTGACAGTGCCCCCTGGAATGCAAAAAGATTTTCCGAACGAATTGTTCAAGAGGCGAAATCTAAGCTGGTTGATACATTAGACAATGTTTATCATTTTTATACGCTCTATACTACTTTAGATAAATATGTGGTAACGGGAGATAAAGCCCTTCAGCAAACAACATTAGATAAATGGATTCTATCCTGCCTTCATAGTACAATTCGCAACGTTAACATTAAATTAGATGAGTTTAACTTTACGAGTGCAGCCAGAGATATTGCACATTTAGTGGAACAAATCAGCAACTGGTACGTAAGAAGGTCGAGGGAACGCTTTTGGTCAAGTGGTCTTAATAAGGATAAGGTAGCAGCATATGAAACGCTTTACGAGGTATTGACTAAAGTAAGCCAATTACTTGCGCCATTTACACCTTTTATCGCGGAAGAAATATACGTGGGACTTACTGGGAAAAGTGTCCATCTTGCTGATTATCCACAGTCTGATGAATCCCTAATCGATCAATTACTCGAGCGAGAAATGGGTGAGGTATTACAGGTTGTTGAACTAGGAAGAAGCATTCGCAACAGTCTTGCTATAAAGGTAAAGCAGCCTCTAGCACAATTGTTTGTGAAGAGCAGCAAGCCAATAAATTGGAGTGCATATGAAAATATTATAAGGGAAGAGCTAAATATCAAGGAGATTCATCTGCTTAACAGCGGAGAAGAATATTTTACTTCAACTGTGAGATTAGATTTTAAAAAATCAGCTGCTAAGTTTGGCAAACATTCAAATAGTATTAATGTGAGGCTAAATAACTTAACATCTAGTCAGGTAAGCGAGCTTATTCAAAATAGAAGTATAAAGTTAGAAGAAAATCTTGTTTTACTAGAAGACGTTTTAATAGAGAATAAAGTAAAGGATGGCTTTGCTTATGGAACTAGTAATGACATGACCGTTGTGATAAATGTGACATTAACGGAAGCCTTGATACGTGAGGGGTGGATGCGTGAGTTAATCAGGGCAATCCAATCCTATCGGAAGCAGTTGCTTTTACCTGTAGAAAAAAGAGTAAATATCACCCTTCACACAACTGCCGAGATGCATGCAATCATAAACAATTTTTATCCATTGTTAGAACAAAGTGTATTAATGAATCAGCTTATCGTTAAACAACAAAGAGTATCAGGTATAAGTGTGACGATTGGTGGTCATGAGATTGAAATAGCACTCGAATAAAAACTAAAAAAAGGGACATTCTTTCGCGAATGGTCCCTTTTCAAGTCTCTATTAATGCCAAGTATTTCTTTCCACTAAACGAGCATATAAAACATAAAACTCTCTTTCTGGATATTTCTGTTTCATTTTATCAATATGTTTAACAGCATACTCTTCTGCCTCTTCATAAGTGAGGTGGGTCATAGTGCCGCCTGAATTGGTGTACATAGGAGAAGTTGCTTCGTTAATTTGTACAAAGGTGAATGTGATATAAATCTTTTCAGGAAGGTATTGGGCTCTTTTTAATTCGTCATCTGCTGTTCGATCGTTTTCTGAAAAGTAGAATGTATCATGCTTATTCAACAATCCAACTCTCTTTAGTACCCACAGATCCGTGTAACCCATAGAAACTTCTTCTCGAAGGTTTGTATAAATTTCCTCTAGGCTATCACCTATTTTAGGGAAGGCATCTCCTCGGTTGGTTAAGTAAACAAAGTAGCTGATATTTTCAGTTTCATCCAGTAACTTCTTGATCATTTTGTTCCTCCTTTTGTTATGATAAAGTAAGTATATTACATTAATTCATACTATTGTTTATTTTCATTTAAACTTTAGTGAAAGGGTAGTGAAAATGGAAAAATTATTAACTTATATGAAGACAGTAGGAAGTTCTTCTATTCAACGTATACAGCTTCAACATCGCCTAGGGCTGGTACAAGCCTTTAATATTGAAAAGGGCATGAGAGTGCTAGAAATCGGGTGTGGTCAAGGTGATACAACAGTCGCATTGGCAGATGCAGTAGGTGAAACAGGATTTGTAATGGCAATTGATATTGCTGGCAGAGATTACGGTAAACCCATAACCTTAGGAGAAGCAACTGACTTTATAAAATCGTCCCCAATAGGTAACCGAATATCTTTTGATCTAGAAGCAGACTTCCTAACGATGAAAATAGACGAGGCATATGATGTAGCTATTCTCTCTCACTGTCTTTGGTATTTTCAAGAACCTGCTACGTTGCTTTCTTATCTTAAACGATTAAAGAAGGTAGCTAAGCGCATATGTATCGCTGAGTGGGATTTAGAATGGACTAAGCCAGAGCAGCTTGCCCACTTTTATTCAGCGAGCATATTGGCAATATATGCAGAACAGTTTGAAGACGAGGGTAATATCCAAAATATTTTCCACAAGGAACAACTTAAAGATATGCTGAAAGAGTCAGATTGGAACCTTGTTGACTCGAAAAATGTGGATGCATCGTTCCTACAGGACGGCAAATGGGAAGTAGACTATGCGATATCAGTGAGAGAGAAATTTAATCATTCTCCCGTTAAAATACAGACGCTAATTCAGAGTTATTATGCCTTACTAGAGAAAGCTTCAAATAAGAATGTTCAATCATTAAACAGTATAGTATTAATCGCAAACTAGCCTAACACGCCATAAGATTGCTAGACTCTTATGGAATGTTAGGCAGGGTTTGTCTCATCATTCACGATATCGGTTATTTCTTTAACAGCCTTTGAGGTTTTCACAAAATGAAGCCACTTTGCATTAGCGGTGATTTTATTTTTCACATGGAGCTCTACTATATCTTTATCCTTTAAAATTGTTTGAAGTGAGCTTATCTTGCCATTTACTTTGGCAAAGGCTAGTTTATTTGCCAAATTCGGATTAAGTGCATATGCAAAGTCAATGATGTTGGAGTTAATTGGTAACTTAATAATATCCATTTTTGGTGTGTATATTTCTATTTCTTTATAAAAAAGTTCTAAAGAGACTAGCTCACAAAATGCAATTGGGTTATTGGTAATGGATTTAGCAAAAGGAATCGAATTCCCTAAAAGAGAGGTACTTAGAGTTGTAGAATCAATGGTCTTTAAGCAAGCGAATATCCCATTCTGGTAGAAGTATTGTGTTTGCCTATCCTGTAAAACAATTGTCATTGGAATCCCAGCTACCCTAACCTTTGTTTTGAGCTGTTTGATAAAGGGGTGTTTTTCAATGGCAATTTGGTCTACAAAATGATCTGGCATTGTTTCAAATGTGGAATGCACGAGACCAAGAGCTGTATAGCAGTTGAAGGTAGAATCAATGGTAATGTGAACAGTAAACATATCAGAAAGGTAAAATCCTTCACTTAACAAGTTGTACCCTTGAAATAAGGGGATATTAATCCATCTATGTTTGGTAATTATGTGTGAAGTATCCTCTTTCATTAGTTTGGTAATAAATTCCTCATATGATTCTTCATAAACTTTTGTATAGTTATTTATCTTCTCTCGAAATTGCTTATACCGTTCCGGATGCAAATAGCTGAAGGCTAGCTCTTCCAACTCCCTTTGGAGTGTAAACAACCCTATTCTTTCTGCTAATGGTGAAAAATAAAGAAGTGTTTCGTTTGAATAGGGAATTTTCTTTTCCGTTCTTTTGATAGCCAGGGTTCTCATATTATGCAAACGATCTGCTAGTTTAATAGCTGCTATTCGTATATCTTGAATAGCATAGGATAGGAGCTTCTCCATATTAATGGCACTATACTCCTCTTTTTCAAACGTACCTTTTTCAAACTTCGTTAACCCATCCACGATAAAGGCGACATCTTTTCCAAATAAAAGCTCGATTTCCTTGAGATCAACTGTTGTATCTTCCACTACATCATGAAGTAAGGAGCAGACTAAAGTCGTTATGTCCGCCTTGTATTCGGACAAAATCAGGCACACCTCGAAAGGGTGGATAATGTAAGGTTCACCAGTTGCTCGTGTTTGGCCAACATGCGCCTTTTCAGCAAAATCCATGGCACTTTTTAGTTGAACTAATTCTCTTTCCTCTAAATAGTTACAGCTATGTATAAGCTGCTCTTTTACTTCCTTCATTTGAAAATCACCTCCATTTATTAATATATGTATTAAGTCCTCCTTGAGCAAAGCAATTTAGACTAATAAGTGGTATTTATATTTATTCTACCGAAATGTCAGAATTCCTTTTTAAAGGATAGAACAATCCTAAACATTTGGAGTCTCCCCGTATGAGCGCCAATAAATGAATGGAGAGTGTCCCATAAACAGTGAAAACTCGCCCGTAAAATATGAAATAATGTCCCATAAGGATTAAGAAGTGTCCCATAAATAAGGAAAGCGCCCGTAAATGGTTGGAGAGTGTCCCATAAACAGTGAAAACTCGCCCATAAAATATGATAAGTGTCCCATAAATTGAGTGTAATTCACTCGAGGTCACATGTTTCTAAACTATCTATTCGATGATCCTAATTTTTGATTAAAAGTTTCTTTTTAGATAAATTTAAAGTAATGCTTGAGGAGGGTTTAATATGAAATGTGGTGCAAAATGCTTTTTAGTGGAGATGGAAGTGAATGGAGTAGTAGAGGTTATAGCGGTGAACGCCCGATCACCAATTGAGGCAAGAAAAACTATTCGTTTAGAATATGGGAAAGAAACTAAGGTTCTCACAGTTACTCCCGAAAAAAGTTAGCCAATAATTTATAGATTATTTTTCTGAACGTTATATTAAATGACGCAAAAAATGAGCTGGACCACGTACTCCAAGCTCATTTTTTGATTGTGGTGTTTTAATAAAAACACAGTTATTCAATTTAGTCGACCTTTTTAGTAAAAGCCCAGATAAGACTAATTATTACTGAGCTTAATATAGTTGCCATTAATAAGGAAAATAAACTTACAAATAAAAATGAACCATAATCCTCTAATTCCTTAAACGGATTATCTGTAATGAAAGAATCACTTATCAGAAATACTAATAAAGTTGGGATAAAGATATAGGGAAATAATTTCTTGAAATAGCTGTTGAAATCTAGATATTTAGAGTTTTTTGTTTTGCTTATCATATAAAATCCCCCGTAGATAAACTACACCGTTGAGTGTCGCTCCAGAATTGAGTAATGCCACTTATATTCATTACTTTACATATATTAACTTATTCGACATAGTCGGATAAAAACCTTCCTCTTCATCATAAACTTCAAAGTTAACCATTTACCCATTACAGAGATTGTTAGGAATCATAGTTTAAGTGAAGCATCTAACAATTAAAACTAAAAACTACCTTTTTCCTCTAAATATATTGAGTCTCCTGAAAATTCTCTTTTATTCGTTAATTATTGTGATATGATAATTTCATCGTAAATTTTAGTCACGGGGGATTATTATGAAAGTTTTTTGGAGATGGATGTTTCAGCTAGGTGTTGCGTTTATTGGTATTGTACTGATTAGTGGATTACCGTTGTTAATTACAGGCTTCCAGCAAGGGGAGTTTTGGTGGAAAGAATATAGAGACCACCTATTTGGATTGTTTCCTTTAAGTAAACTATTAGAAAAATATGCGGGTTTGCATATTGGAGAATACATCCAATATTCTCTCGAGACTTTATTTTTGGCACTTATAGTGGCTGTTCTGTTAGCTCTATTTTTTACTGTGATCACTATGTTATGTAAAGAACGAGTTAGACAGCGGATTAAAACTGTTTTTTTCTTTTTGGAATCAATTCCGGATATATTGATTATAATGCTCATTCAGCTTCTAGTAATCATCATTCATAGGCATACAGGAGTATTTGTGAAGATAGCCGTTACAGGTGGGGAGAAAATTTATTTGCTTCCAGTAGTATGTTTGATGATTCTTCCTATGGTTCAGCTTTACCGATTAAGTATGCTTACTTTTGAGGCAGAGGAACGGAAAATGTATACAGAGCTTGCAAGATCGCTTGGATTCGGCAAATTGATTATTTTACTCATACATATGTTTAGAAATGCGATTATTAGTATCTTTTTTCAATCGAAAAAAACGATGTGGTTTATGCTTTCCAACTTATTTATCCTAGAACGTATGTTTAACATGCCAGGTATTATGTTTTATTTGAGTGCCAATATAACCGGAGAGTTATTTTTTATAACGGTGTGTAGCTTCTTTTTCCCAGTGTTCCTCCTGTATAGCTTTGGTGAATGGTATTTTCTACGTCATGTGAACAAGGGGAGAGCAATAGGATGAAGCAAAAATCAGTGTGGAGACAGCCTTATTTTGTGTTTGGATTTATTATATTAGCCTTCTTTTTATTAGGCAGTTTTATATTTGAATGGATTTTTGGACCAGATCCGAAGCAAACCTACTTTTTAATGGAGAATGGCAGAGTTATAGAAGCTGCGCCACTATCCCCTAGCTGGATGCATCCACTTGGGACGGATCAGTATGGCTATGACATGTTTGCTAAAATCATGCTTGGTGCAAAATATACCATCATATCGGCAATGGGTGTTGCAGCTGTCCGAATGCTCATCGCAGTACCGTTAGGGTTTGCAATCGGTACTTATTGGCAGAAGAGACGTACGCTTATTAACAGTGCTATTGATCCTCTACATTATATTCCCATGACGATCTTTTCTTATCTAATGCTTTACCCTGTGTTATGGGAGCCGATGGAGGGATTTTCTACAACAGTATGGGAGCGAATTATTATTCAAGTGGTATTAATGGCAATCATTACGGTACCGATAGTAGCTTCACTTATAGGTAATGAGGCGAACCTTCTCTATCAGGAGGAATATGTTTTAGCTTCTAAAACACTGGGTGCCGGCCGACCAAGAATTATTACTCGTCATCTATTTCCAATGATGAGAGAGAAGTTATTTGTTTTATATGGCCAACAGGTAGTAGAAACATTAGTGGTGTTCACACATCTAGGATTGTTGCAATTATATATTGGAGGTACGGCAGTTAGCTATGATCCTATGTTTGGAGACCCTCCAAAATCGATTGCCTATGAATGGGCTGGACTTTTTGGATCATCCTTCCGTTACCTACAAGGTGTGCCTTGGCTCCCACTAGGCCCTGCTATATGCTTTGCCTTAGTTATTTTAGCCATTTCCGCCATGATAGAAGGTTATACTCGGGCAGTGAATGGGCAAGTCAGAATTCCAAAGAGAAAGAAAGTGGCGTTTGTATCTGAGGACGTCGTGGAATGGAATAAGCAACAGCTACAGGATAAAATGCAACTTTTACATGAGGGGAAAGAAAAGCAGAAAGTTTAGGGAAATCTATAAATATCCTCTAAAGGCAGAGGTTACGATGTAGAGTGAATGACAGCTAGGCTCACATCAAAGACAAGCCTATGTTAACTAACGAGTTTATTTTAGAGGCACAAACATAGTAAAACGCACTTAAATTCAAAAAGTAATTCACAGTGCGTTTTTACTGTTTTAATTTTTGGGGATTAGTAGGTGAATTACACAATTAGGATAATGGATATTTATGTTAAAATGATATTACGGATCTAGAAAGATTGTAAAAGGGTGTCCTAGCGCTAACCGGGCAGGTTAATAAAATGGAGGGGAATTTTTGAAAAGAAACAAAGTACTATTTTTCATTATATCTGTGATTTTTTTATTATGCTTAGTGTGGATCTTATTTCCTAATAAAAGTTCAGAAGTAAAAAGTTTCACCTATGAGATAGAGGAAAACAATGATGACCTCATTTTTGAAGTTAACTTTCAATTCACTAATTATGCAGATGATTTTAGTTATGCAACTATTGTTTTAGACAGTATTTTTTATCAGCGACTTAAGAATCCCGAATCTATTGAACCCATTTTTTTAAACGGTGGAGTATCTGGTTCTACAACAATAATTATTAACAAAGAGGATTTAACTCCAGACTTTATTGAATCGTTAAAATCGAAGGAAATAAATCCTTTTCGTGCTATAAGTATCGGGGAAGAAATTATTTTGTAATAAATCAACTGATTGAGGCGTTCGTTAAAAAAGATAGAAAAGATCTGTGACATAACTAGTCAATAAATTAAAAGACGTGAGATCAGCAACTGATATGCTCCCCAATAGGTAGACAGATGAAAAAACAAAAATCTGTTTACCTGTTGGGGGTATTTTTTTATGGCGCGAAGTAAGCATACAGTTGAACAAAAGCTAACCGTTCTCCAACTGTTTGAGGATGGAAAATATACATTAGAAGAAATTTGTAGAATGCATGAATTAACCTATACTACACTTTACCGTTGGCAAGTGAAATATAAAGCGGAAGGATTAGAGGGGTTGAAGGAATCAAAAACTTGGAAACCTTACTCCAAAGAACTGAAGGAAGCTGCGGTACTAGATTATACACGTAATGGACTAACCATGAATGAAATACTCGCAAAATATCAAGTGAGTAGTGATTCTGTTTTGTATGGTTGGATTCGCAAGTATAATAGTCATAGCGAATTAAAAGACTCAAGAAAAGGAATGAGTAAAACTATGACTAAAGCTAGATCAACAACGGTAGAGGAACGCATTGAAATTGCACAATATTGCTTAAACAATCAACGAAATTATCTAGCAACTGCAGAAAAATATGGGGTTTCGTATCAACAAGTGTATAGCTGGGTGAAGAAATTAGAAACAGCAGGCGAAATGGCATTAAAAGACGGTCGTGGGCGCACGAAATCAATGGAAGAATTAACAGATGAAGAGAAATTAAAATTACGCATGCAACAAATGGAACGGGAAATGGAACGCTTGCGTGCAGAAAACTTATTCTTAAAAAAGTTAGAGGAAATCGAGAGGAGGCGTTAATCAATCAAATTCGCTTACAACAGCGTTATCTAGCGATTCAGGAACTACATACAGAGGAACGAATTCCGGTTATCGTCTTATGTAAAATCGCTAAAATTTCACGTGCTGCCTATTATAAATGGTGCGCGCGCACCTCAACAAAGCGCGAACAAGAAAACGAAGCTTTATTAGAGGGGATTCGCCTACTATACGACCAGGTTGATGGAATCTATGGATACCGTCGTATGACGCTGACGATCAATCGTTATCGTGAATTGGCAGGCTCACCTACGTACAATGAAAAACGAATTTACCGTTTAATGCGTATGTATCTAATACAATCTGTCATTCGTCGAAAACGAAAAGGATATAAGAAATCTACACCACAACACGTTGCAGAAAATCTGTTAAATCGTAATTTTAAGGCTTCCAAGCCAAATGAAAAATGGTGTACAGATATTACCGAATTCAAATATGGTGTCGGAAGAAAAGCATATTTAAGTGCGATTATTGATTTACACGACGGGTCGATTATTGGTTATAAACTAGGTAAATCCAATAATAATCGTTTAGTCTTTGACACGATTATTCCAGTGATCGAACAATTACCAGCTGGCGCCTTAACGATGATTCATAGTGATCGTGGCTTTCAATATACTTCGAAGGGATTTAAACGCATCGTAGATGGCGCTAAAATGACGCACAGCATGTCCCGAGTTGGCCGTTGTTTGGACAACGCTCCAATCGAGAATTTTTGGGGTACACTGAAATCAGAAATGTATTATTTACGGGAATTCCAGTCGTTTGAGGAATTAAGAAAAGCAGTTGATGTTTATATTTACTTTTACAATCATCAACGTTATCAAAAACGACTAAACGGCCTGAGCCCTTTAGAATTCAGAGCTCAAGCCGCTTAGTTCAATTTTTATTATTTACACTGTCTACTTGACAGGGGGCAGTCCAAACTTGATTTCATGTCTTTACTTTTTTAAGATAACTGATTTCTAATAAAAAATAATTTCTCTCTTCTCATTGGTTGGAGCAAAGCGACGAGGAGATTGAAATCGTGCACCGCAGAAAGCGCCCGCCGTAGCGGAAAACAGCTATATTGTATTTTGAAGAGACTTTTGTTGCAACCTTTTTTATCTTTGAAATATACTGTGATTCATTTTGTGAAATACTGTGTTATTAAGACGGTCATTTTACGTTTTGCACCTCACAAGTAAACCCGTAATTGTAATGAGTTTTTAAATTTAATATGGCCATCCGAGCAAAGGTCAGCCAGTCCGATACACCTCCTCCTCCAATGGTCTACATTACCATTGAATAAGAACGTATGTTTGTAATATACTAAGAGGAACGAATGTTTCTTTTGGGAGGGGAAGCTTTTATGTATGAGGGCTTAGAAAATCGAAGCATTATTTGTATAGACATCCGCAGCTTTTTTGCAAGCTGTGCTGCGGCAGAGGCGGGGCTTGATGTGATGAATACGCCTATTGCGGTTATTGGAAACTTGGAGCAGAAGGGAAGTATTGTGCTTGCTGCTTCACCTCCGATGAAAAAAAGGTTTGGTGTTAAAACGGGGTCCAGATTATTTGAAATACCAGACGATCCATCCATCCATCTGCTAGAGCCGAAAATGGAGTTTTTTGTTCGGGTTTCAATGGAGATAACACGTTATTTAAATCAGTTTGTCCCAAGTGAATCTATTCATGTGTACAGCGTGGATGAATGCTTTGCTGATTTAGGAGGAACCGAAAAGCTTTGGGGACCAATTGAGCGTACAGTCAAACGTATTCAGGATGGCCTGCATTATCAGTTTCAGCTTCCATGTGCAGTGGGATTGGGGCCGAATATGCTTGTGGCAAAGCTGGCACTTGATTTAGAGGCCAAAAAAACTGGCTTTGCCAAATGGACATATAAAGACATCCCTAAAAAGCTGTGGCCTGTTTCCCCGTTAAGTGAAATGTGGGGGATAGGATCACGATTGGAAAAAACGTTAAATAATATGGGGATTTTCAATGTAGGGCAGCTCGCAAACACTTCCTTGGATCTACTGGAGGAAAAATTTGGAGTGATGGGAAATCAGCTGTACCACCATGCCTGGGGGATAGATCTCTCGGAACTGGGAGCACCCATTGTAGATGGTCAAATAAGCTATGGAAAGGGTCAAGTATTGTTTCGCGACTATCGAACGAAAAAAGAAGTAATGGCAGTCATACTGGAAATGTGTGAGGACGTGGCAAGGCGAGCAAGAGAAGCTAATATGGTTGGACGCACTATCCATCTATCGGTCGGTTATAGTAAGGAGGTTTTTGGTGGTGGATTCAATCGTTCACGCTCTATAGATGAACCAACGAATGCGACCATGAAAATCTATAAAATATGCGAGCAGATTTTTGATGACTTTTACGACCGCAGTCCGGTAAGGAAACTATCCATTTCGATCACCAATCTAGAGCCAGAGAACTCGATGCAGCTAAGCCTTTTTGAGGAAGGGAAGTGGAAGGAACGAAAGCTTGGGAAAACGATGGATTATCTTCGGAACAAGTATGGTTCAACCGCTGTTTTACGTGCAGTTTCCTATACGGAAGCTGGAACTGCTGTTAAGCGGGCGGGCCTACTTGGAGGACATAAGAAATAAAAAAAGGAGGACTTGGACGTTGGTCACAAGCCTCCTTTTTTACATACTAGAACCACTATTTTAGTCTAGCTTAATCATGATAGTGTCATAAGGCATTACTTTCATACTTGGCTTAATGCATTGGTCATTTACCAAAATAGAACCGCTTTTTATTTTATCAACGACAACAGTCCTACTCCAATCAGGTATTTGTTGAGAAAGAAGAGAGTCAATACGATACACTCCTTCTATAGATTTAATCATTATATGAACTTCCGATACTCGATTTTCTAGATAAAGATGGACGGGTATTTCTGTCAAAATGCTTTTTTGATGTACAGGCTCTCGTCCATAAACCCTCTCATGCTTACGAAAAGCTTTATAAATGTCTAGCTTTTTATTCCAAGTGTGGTTTTTTTCACATTTGTAAATAGCAAATCGGTATATATGCTTCCCATTAGAATTATGTCTTCGTATATTAGTGTCGGTAAACGTAGAGTTTTTCCCACACATTTTGCAATGCTTTATCTCTGAACGAACTGTTTGCTTCTTTAGAATTTCCCAATCATGACGTATAACGGTCATTTCCTTCACCTCATATAAGATAAAGGAACAATTGCATCCGTTTGGACATTGGTAGAATCGTTATTAATTTGTACAACAAAAAAGAGACCCCAAAAGGATCCCTAAAAGCATACGAAACTACTGGTGTGCTCTTGTTCCTTTGTAATGGTAGATGGGCAGACTAATCCCTTGGTTAAAATAATCAGGAAAAGTGCTATCCAATTTAGTTGATCCATTACAAAGTAAATGTTGGCATAAGAGTTTTGTATCCTTTCTCCAAACAGATTTAATCGTATTGTAACATAAAATTTTTTATTTTGAGAATAGTTAAATTAATTAACTCTGTTAAAGGCTAGAGTTGTTTTTTCGTGAAGCGATTTAGTTTGTGAATGTTACACTTAAGCTAACGCAGCGGTTTAGTTGAACAAGAGGTCCTTTTTATAGCTTTAAAGAATATACATGTAACAATAATTATAAATGGGGGATGTAATGGAGTTTAGTGGGAAGGTAGGTTTAAGTGTTGGTTGGATAACATTGTTTTTAATGGGTATTGACTTATTTGTAGTATCTCCTTTACTACCGTTCATTTCGGAAGCCTATAATGTTAGTTCAGCGATGACTGGATGGATGGTAACAGTTTTTGCAGTCACATATGCTTTTTCCGCTCCTTTCTTTGGATGGTTTCAGATAAAAATGGACGGAGACCATTAATTACATTTGGCTTATTGTTGTTCGTCATTTCTAACATACTAACTGCTTTTGCTCCTTCATTTTTTTGGTTAATTGTTAGTCGTGTTTTAGCTGGTTTATCTGTTGCTTCAATTACTCCTTTGATTTACGCAATCATTGGAGATACTGCACCACCAAATCGGACAGGGACATGGCTTTCGATTGTTGTTTCAGGACACTTAACAGCTCTTTGGGCAGGAGCTCCATTCGGTATGTTATTAGAGCATTTTCTCGGTTGGCGTTCAGTATTTGTTATAATGGCTGTTATAGGAGCTATATTGGCAGTAGTAAATTTCAACACCTGGAAATATGTTCCTAGAATCTATTTAACAAGGAATCTATTTGAAGGAAATTTGCTAAGAATACTTGGTTCGGTAAGTGTTACAACCTTTTGGGCGATTTCAATGTATGCTCTTTATGTTTACTTAGGAGCTTCTCTTTATTCTGAAAATAGATTCTCATCAACAGAAATCGCATTAGCTATAACTTTTTATGGTATCGGAGCTGTTTTAGGAAGTCTTATAAGTGGACAATTAACAGATAGATTTGGAGAAAGGAATATATCGAAAGTTACGCTCATGTTCTTGACTCTAATATTTGTTTGTTTAGGTATATTCTTCACATCAGGTGATTGGATCTATTTCTTCTTGTTCTTATGGGCTTTAGTTGGGTATGCAGGATTTACTTCATACCAAGCAAGATTAGCGGTTGAATATTCATACGAACGAGGAATTGTCATGGCGTGGAATAATACCGCTTTGTATATTGGTATTACCCTTGGCTCAATGATTGGTGGTTTTGTCATTTCTAAATGGGGATACTCTTTCCTTCCGTATGTTTGTAGCATTGCAGCAGTTCTTAGTTTTGTCCTTAGTACCCAAAAAGTCAAAGAAACAAAAAAGGCATCAGCTGTTTCAGATACATGACCTCCGAATAAAGTCTTTTTGTTGAACTAACGAGGTGCTTAATAAAAAATCAATATCAAAGCAAAATGAGCCAGGAGGAAATATCCTAGCTCATTTTTTATGTGTATTTAAAATCAACCTTTACCTTTAACATAGCTAATTAATTTAACTGTTTGGTCATTAAAAGGTGGGGAATACCATCCTCCATGAAAGCATCGGAGGCTGTGTGATAACCGAGTTTCGCGTAGAAGCCCTCGGCGTGCGTTTGACCGTGAAGCTTAACCTTAGAAAGACGCATATCCTTCGCTATTTCCTCTAGGGAATGGATAATGACTTTTCCTAATCCGAGTTTACGGAATGGCTCTAAAATGCAGATGCGTTCTAGCTTTCCTACTCCATCGACCGCTCGAATACGACCCGTGCCTACTGCTTTATGATCGATAGACACTAAAATATGCTGGCACTGCCCATCCAACTGATCAAATTCATCAAATTCATCCTCTAAAGGGACACCCTGTTCTTCAACAAACACACTTTTTCTGATGTCAAAAGCTTCTTGTAATGAAGCATCAGATGCAATCTTTTCTATGTACATTATCATCATTCCTTTATAAATTAATATAAATCTATTATTTCATAAATTGAATCTATTTCCCAATTCGAGTTTTCAGTTAACGCTGTTTTTAAGAAGGTTTTTAACCTACGAATAGCGCATACTAAATTTAATCGTGAAAGTATTCTTCTTACAAGGAAGTGGAAGCTTAGTTGTTCACTAACCCTAAATATTACTAGATAAGGCTGCCAACTTCTTCAGGCAGCTTTTTCATTTTGATTGGGGATTGCGGGAAATTGGACTTAAACGGCGTTAAACACAATGGAAGTCTTTGGGGATAAGGAAGGTATTTTGCACATAAACAAAGAATTATTAAAACTAGGGGGTGAAAGCTCTGTATGTAATTGTCGCGTTAATAATAGTAATAACCTTTATAGTTTCAACTTTCTTATCCTTGTTTGTGTTAAAAAGGTGGGGTCGACGGAAGGCAATGCTGACAAGCTGTATAGTAAATGTGTGCTTTTTAGGAATAGCCGCGGCTAATTTGTATGCAATGGATGCTAAAGTATTTTTGAAGCTCACAAATAGCTCTTTAATTATCCTGTTATCCGTACCTATTCTCACATGGATCAATTGCTTCGTAATCATGCAAAAAAGTAAAAGATAGTAGTATTTTTATCATTATTTCAGAGCAATGGATAGACAGGAAGGGGGAGATATTTAGTTGAATGAAATTGTAGAAAACCAAATAGACATACATATTTTTAAGTTACTAGAGCTTGCCACGTCAACGGACAAAGTAATAGAAGAATATAATGCTTATCAACAAATAGAAACAAGAACGCTTTATGGCTGGAAAACCAATGACGTCTATGTTGCATGTATAGGAATAGAAATGATAGAGAGACATCATGCAGAAATAAAGCATATAGCAGTTACCCCAGATAGTCGAAAACAAAAGCTAGGAAGCAGGATGCTAGATTATGTCGTGCAGGAGTTAGGGCTTCATCGATTAACCGCGGAAACAGACTGTGAATCGGTAGGTTTTTATCGGCGATGTGGATTTACTGATTCGAGTCTTGGTGAAAAGTATCCTGGGGTAGAGCGGTTCTTGTGTGTGTGGGAAGAAAAGATCCTTGTTCATCAAACGAGATAGTGTGTCTAAGCATAATAAACGTATGAAGCAGGAGACAAAAACCAATATACAATCAAGTTAAATAACGGAGGAAAGCTAATGTTTTTTGAAATGACGGTCCAGATAAGAGTATCCGATTTCCAAAAAGGTCTTCAATGGTATAAAACGTTATTAAAAAGAGAGGCAGAGCTTATTCCACATGATGGGTTTGTGGAATGGGAAGTAATCTCAGGGTGTTGGCTTCAACTTTCAGTAGGCGTTCCAGCAAAGGGGAGCGGTCCATTGCGTTTAGCTGTGAAGGATTTGGAAGCAGAACGTGAACGAGTGATGAAGGAACTTTGTGTAGAATACTTCGAAATTCACTCGAGGGAAGAAGTTGGGGCCAAATGGGCTACTTTTATGGATCCATGGGAAAACCAAATTGGCTTTTTTGAATACATGGATAAACAGGAAGAAAAAGAGCGAATACAGTTGTTGAATAAGAATCAAAGTAATTAATAGCTCGTCTTCAGAAAGAGGGATTTTTTAAATGAACATTAGTATTGAAAGGCTAAAGATGGAGGATATAGAAGAGCTCTATCTTTTTGAATCCAAAAACAGGACTTATTTTGAACAGACCGTACCTTCAAGGGGAGGAGATTACTATCATCACGAAATATTTATGAGGAAGAATATTGCTTTGTTAGAGGAACAAGCAAGGGGAGAATCCTATTTTTTTCTCATCAAGGAATCCGAATCTATAATAGGGCGTATTAATTTAATAGATATTGACAAACAACAAAAAAAGGCGGATTTGGGCTACAGAATTGGAGCAGAGCACACAGGGAAAGGGATTGCTAGTCTAGCAGTAGCAGTGTTGCTACAAACCATTTCATGGGAAGAAATTAATCAAGTGAATGCTAAAACCACAGCTAATAACATCGCTTCACAAAAGGTTTTAGAGAAAAACGGATTTCAAAAGGTCCAAGCTAAGGAATTTTACATAGCCGGAGAAAGTATAGAGTTCGTTCATTATACGTTAATAGGTGGACATATTTGATTCCCGATCAGCGCTAAACAATCTATACATAATAACTTTTACAGATCAGTAGCTTAACGCACCTACAATTAATAGTGAAGTCAGTTCCTAGTGTAATCCTCAAATAATATAAAAAAATATAAAAATCCTTTCACCCTCTTATATAAAAGAATGAAAGGATTTTCTTAGTTTAGAAGAGGGACTCATGCCTCATAGATCATCTTTTTTGTCATGCCGCCGTCAATTGTTACATTTGTGCCTGTTACAAAGTTGTTAGAAGGATCCGTCAAATATAGACAGGCCTTAGCGATATCACTTGGTTTTCCTACACGACCCGAGAAATGCTGAGCATGGTCTACCTCCCGGAGGTCATTATAATCCCCAGTTTCAATCCATCCGGGAGATATACAATTAACTGTAATATTGTCCTTAGCTAATGAACTTGCTAAGGAATGGGACAGTGAAATAATGCCGCCTTTAGTAGCAGCATAGGACTCGGAGTTGGGCTCGGACATAAAAGCTCTTGTAGAAGCCATCGATACGATGGAGCCACCGTACTCATTAGTTCTCATAATTTTGGCTGCTTCACGACTACAAAGGAAAACACTTCGTAAATTTGTATGAATGACGTCATCCCACTCATCCAACGATAAGTCGTAAGGCGAGCTCGGTTGAAATTTCCCTGCATTGTTAATCAGTATGTCAATCGTTCCGAATTCTTTAGTAGTTTGTTCCATTAGATTTATAACGTCTTTTTCCACTCGGACATCCGTTTTTATAAAAAGACAAGAGTACCCCTGCTGTAAAAGAGATTCCTCCGTTTCTCTACCAAGCGATTCATTGCTATCAGCTAAAATCACGTGAGCACCGTTCTCTGCGTAAACTTGCGCAACTCCTCTGCCAATACCCTGAGCTGCTCCAGTAATGATTACTACCTTGTCATCGAACATTTTAATGCCGCCTTCCTATGTTTTTTTATTGTTTAGGAAATTATAAAATTGTGAACCTGTCGTTAAATTGATGTCTAGCTCCATCGCCTTGCCCCTCGGGTCAAATGGATAAAAGCTCCGGTGGCTGGGGAGCTGCCTCCTCGCTTTTCCCCATTTGCCTGTCGGGACAGACATAGGCGCTTGCGCTTTTCTTGATGTCTAGCTCCATCGCCTTGCCCCTCGGGTCA
>NZ_CALIED010000033.1:0-24958 GCF_938022135.1 uncultured Psychrobacillus sp. | reverse complement strand
TATTTATGTTCTTAATAGCCTTTTGAAAGTTCCTTTGTTTATGTTTTCAGTCACTATAAAAAATAATTGTTAGTCAAAATAAATCAATAACTTTAACAAAGCTTATGGACAAAATAATTATCATTCCATCTCTTTTTCTATATCTATTTTAGGCTTTCGTATTGGCTCATACCAGCTTAATAGGTTTTCAGAATGTTCCTTCTCGATATGAGGAATCACTGTTTCTGCCCCGCCAACCCCTGATTTTATAGTTACTACTACAGAAGAAACGTCTGATTTCTTCTGAAAGTACGTAGTACGAGCTGTCATCGATTGAATCCTTCTTTTCTCCATCCAAACAGTCACTCTACTAAATAATCGATATTGGGCAACTAACTGTGTCTCTTCTATATAAAAACCAGCTGTTCTCTTCTGCCACAAGCCTAATCCAAAGCTTGCGGGGATTAGTAGAAGTGATAATAATCCATATGGATAAAAGAAGTAAATAACTGTGGCAGCTATAGGTAAAATCCACAGCAAATCTAAGCGATAGAAGAATTTTCGAGATTTACTTGGCACTCTTTGAAAGTTAGGTTGCATTTGAAAATCAGGGAAAATTTCTTCTAAGATTGGATAAATCTCTGCTTTCTTTATTAATGGCAATAAACGAATGGTTTCATCTTTTTCTGCCATTGACCCTCCTGCACTATCTACCGTTACCGTAGCATATCCAGTAAGCTGACGAAGAGGGTTTTCTACTAATCGGATCCCTTGTATCCGAGTTAAAGGAATTGTAATTTTCTTTTTCTCTAAAAGTCCTCTAGTAATAATAATCTCGTCATCCTCTATCTTTATTGTAAAATCATAATAGTTGATAAAGGTTAACAGAACTGAAACAATCCAAGCCATAAGTAAAACAGCGAAGATTACTAAGACTACCACAAGCACTCCAAATTTGATGAAAATCATAATTTCGTTATAAATAGTTTCATAGGGTATAAACTCTGAGAACTGGGATGCAAATACTGCAAGACCTGAAAAGAATACTCCTACACCACCTGAAGTGCTCGCTAGTACGAGAAGATCCTTTGTGGACATTCGGAAAATTGGCTTCTTTTCTTCTATAATTGTCTCTTCAACCTCTAAATCATCTTCTATAATAGGTACATTTTGACCTTTAGCGAGCATGATTTCTTTCTTTATTTGCTCGGCGGCTTCTTTCCTAATAGCAGTAAGCTCAGCGTCAGCCTCTTTTGTAGGACCTCCACCTGCTGTTTCCACCTTTACTTTTACCAATCCAAATGGTCGATGGAATATACCTTCCGTATAGTCAAGACTCTGAATACGTTCAAAAGGGATATATCGCTTTTTCTTTACAAAAAGACCATACTCTATTCGCAGCTCCCCATCTTCAAACCAATAGCGAAATCTTCTCCATTTAATAATTCCACTGATTAGCATGAACAAAAGCAGTACTCCGTAAATGCCGTAAGTGAAAAGTCCAGACCAAAAGTTTGCATCGTCTCCAAAACCATTGACTAACACTAGAACGATTAACGGTAGAATCATTTCCTTTAAGACTTTCACAAAATTTATAACGGCAGAAATTGGGTGAAGTCTATACTTTTCTTTAGACATCTTCTTCCGCCACCCTTGCTAGCACCGAAATTCTTCCTCGTAGCTCATCCGCCTCTTCTGTTATTAATGCGGGAATTGTGTGGCTGGTAGCAGCCGTTGAGATAGTAATAGACGACAAATCATACTTACGTAAAATCGGTCCTTGCTCTGTGTCTACATGTTGCACTCTAACCATTGGGACTAGCGTTCTCTTCACAACAAATAGACCATGCTGTAGTTCTATTTCCTGATCCCTTACCTCGTATCTCCATCTGCTCCATCTTACCTTTGGAAATAAATAAATGAATAAATATCCAAATAGCAATACTACTGCTCCTGCCACTATGTATAACCATATGTAGTTTCCCGTAAAATAATTGATTACTCCTGTACCAATGCCTAATAACAAAACAATTAGGGTTTGTATGATGCCATAAATTCTCCACACTCTTAAACCTTTTACGGATATTCGATTAATTGGTTCTTTTCTCATTATCATCCACCTCTTCTCTTGTCATTGTATACGAATATTACACAAAAATGTTTCAACTTTATAATTAGATTCATTAAATTAATTTTATTTGCGAGTCATACAGGCTAAACGTTTATCTTTTTACATGCTAAGCACACAAAAGGCGAATCCACCAAAGTGGATTCGCCTTAAAGGATTATATAAAATTAGCCTTCGTTACGTGGTGTACGAGTTCTTGTGCTACGTTGTGTAGAACCGTCACGTGGACCGCTGCTACGACGACCGCTTGGACGTGAACCGCTTCCTGAACGAGAAGATCCGCGATCGCTTCCTCCACGTGATGAAGAACTACGTCCGCCACCGCCGCTGCTACGGTTACCTTTGTATCCGCCGCCGCCACTGCGTCCGCCGCCACTACGCTCTCTACGAGCTGGTAATGGACGTTCTTCTGAAAGTGAGATTGGTGAATCGTCTGGCTCTTTCGTCATTGACTTGATTGCTGCTGCAACCACGTCAACTGCTTCATGCTTTTCAAGCATTTCTGCAGCAAGTGTACGGTAGTCACCTAAATCATTTTTGTTAATAATTTCAGTAAGAGCTTCAATCGCTACACGTTGTTGCCCTACTAATGCTTCATCTGAGCTTGGTGGACGAAGAGCTGTCATACGTTTTTTCGTAGTGTCTTCAACAATACGAAGGTAGCCCATTTCTCTTGGAGTAACAAATGTTACCGCAATACCACTTTTACCAGCACGTCCTGTACGACCGATACGGTGAACATAGCTTTCTGGATCTTGTGGAATATCAAAGTTATAAACGTGAGTAACGCCTGAGATATCTAATCCACGAGCAGCTACATCAGTTGCAACAAGAATATCAATTTTATTTGATTTGAACTGTTTTAATACAGACATACGCTTCGCCTGGCTTAAGTCTCCATGAATTCCTTCTGCTAAGTAACCACGGATGCTTAGGGCATTTGAAAGCTCGTCTACGCGACGTTTAGTACGTCCAAAGATAATTGCAAGCTCTGGTTGGTGTACATTCAATATTCTTGAAAGGAAATCGAATTTTTCACGCTCAGTAGCTTTTACATAGAACTGTTCAATATTTTCAACAGTCATTTCTTTTGATTTGATCTTAACTTCAACTGGATCTTTCATGAATTTATCAGCAATTTTACGAATTGGTCCCGGCATAGTAGCTGAGAACAATAATGTTTGACGATTGTCTGGAACACTTTCTAAAATTGTATTGATATCATCAATGAAGCCCATGTTTAACATTTCATCCGCTTCGTCCAAGATTAATGTTTCCACTTGGTCAAGCTTTAAAGTACGACGGTTAATATGGTCAAGAATACGACCAGGTGTACCAACGATTACTTGTGGCTTGTTTTTAAGCGCACGGATTTGACGGCCAATTTCTTGTCCTCCGTAAACAGAAAGTAAACGAACTTTTTTATCATAGCCTAATTTATAAAGCTCTTCAGAAACTTGAATTGCAAGCTCACGAGTTGGAGCAATAATTAAAGCTTGAATGTTAGGGTTTTTAGGATCAACCTTTTCAATCATTGGAATACCGAAAGCGGCAGTTTTACCAGTACCTGTTTGTGCTTGGCCAATAATATCGCGGCCTTCCATAGCATGAGTGATAGTACCTTCTTGGATTGGTGTTGCTTCTTCAAATCCCATTCGTTGTACGGATTTTAGTGTAGAAGCGCTAATATTTAATTCTGAAAAATTTGTCAAAATTTTAATCTCCTTTTTGTTCTGTTTTGACAAATGGTTACATTTTCAGATGAAATTGCGGCAAATTCGAGCCTATACGAGGAACGTTTCCGTTACTTAAAATTCTCTGTGGTTTCAATCAGAGGGGTCTAATATAAAGGGAAAGCCCGGTCTTTTGCCGAGCGGTTCGTTAATTCTTACGTAAACAAACCGTTATGTTCAAAAAAAAGTACTCTTCAATAAATGCTGAAGAGTCTTCGCACAAAATGTATCCATTGTTCTAAACGTAGTATAGCATGCAATTGTCCCAGTTGCAATGAATTAGAATTTAAAGTCAGTAGCTCCGAACTTTTCTTCTACATTTCTTCCCTTAAAAATGTAAGAGCCTGTGGAAACCATTCCTGACAATCATCGCTATAACAAATATGGTGCTTCCCGCTCTCCGAAAAAATTAGCTGTTTGTTTGTAGAACGGATATGGTCAAATAAGAAGGGTGCTGTCGTAAAAGGAACAATTCCATCTTTCTTTCCCTGAACTAAACATACTGGGATTGTAATTTGTTCATAATAAGGTTCGACCATTTTCACCACTCGAACAAATTCTAAAGCAGCTTGAATAGGAGTTGCACGAAGTTTGTTACTATAGATTTGAAACAGCGTATTTTCTTTTGCTTTACCTTCAACTATTTTTTTGGCGACGTCTCCTATATCATGTAGCAACTGCGTTGGATTTATGTATTTTGCGGCAGCACTTAATAAAACCAATCTTTCAATTTTATAGCGTAGAGCCAAGTAAATGGCAATAATCCCGCCCATGGAAAAACCAACCACAAACACTCGATCTACTTCCTTTTGCAGCAAACGCAAAGCCTGCTCCGCTGCCATCATCCATGATTCGGCTGTTAGGTTTTTTAACTCCAGTGTTTCCCCATGGCCAGGTAAAGTAGGAACTACAATTTTCCAGTCAGTATTTACTTCTAGATAATCCACATATGGTTGAACTTCATATGGACCTCCAGTAAAACCATGTAAGCAAAGTACTCCTGTTTTCATGCCATCCCTACTTTCTACTATTTTTGAAAGGGTTCAATTACCTTCTCTAACTTCATTCCCCTTGATCCCTTAACTAAAACAATAGATTGATTTGTTATTTTTGAATCTAAAAAGGATATAAGTGACTCGTAATCATTTTCCACCCATTTCAGCTGTTGTTCATCAAACTTGTCTGATAGTTGGTCTTTTAACCATTTCATACGTGAGCCAAATAAACAAACACCTGAGAACACATCATTGGATATATACTCACCAATTTCTTCATGGAATGATTTTTCATCCGGACCAAGCTCCAGCATATCTCCAAGCACAAGCCATTTATCGGGTTTAATAGTCGACTTCTCTAAAAATTGAATAGCTGCTCTCATAGAGGTTGGGGCAGCATTATATGCATCGTTAATAAAAATACTGCCATTGTTAGTTTCAATTACCTGCATGCGCATATCTGTTAGTACGATTTGCTTTAAGGCATCACGCATCTGTTGACTCGACAAACCTATTTCTTTACCAACAAGTAATGCAGCCAACGTATTTTTCACTTGATGCTCCCCTAGAATGGGTATAGACATTTCTTCATTTAGCTCTCCATTTACAATAAAGCTGCTTCCCTGCTCAGTAAATGTAACTTGTTCAATACATAAATCATTTTTATTTCCTGTACCAAAGGATTTAGTATTTAAACCTGGTGCATTCGATATAAACGGTTTCAAAAGAGGTTCGTCACCGTCATAAACGAGTAGCCCATCCTTATTTAAACCAGCTATAATCTCAAACTTCGCTTTCGCAATTCCTTCTCTAGATCCAAGATCCTTCATATGCGCCTCTCCAATATTTGTGATTACTGCATACGTTGGTTTTGCCATATTTGAAAGGAATTCAATTTCTCCAAATGAGCTCATTCCCATCTCAAGTACCGCATACTCAGTATCCTCCTCAAGGGATAGAATAGTGAGAGGAAGTCCTAGTTCATTATTAAAGTTTCCTTCCGTCTTCTTCACACGGTAATAAGGCGAAAGCATTCCTGCTATTAGGTCCTTTGTGGATGTTTTACCGTTTGATCCGGTGATTCCTATGAATACGGTAGATAACTCTTCTCGATACGCTCTTGCCATCTGTTGTAGTGCTGCTTCACTACTGTCTACAAATAGCAAAGGAACGTTCTTTGGAGGATTTGGCTCATCCTTTAACCAGAATGCTGCAGCTGCCCCTTTATCGAATGCGCTCTCTACGAATTTATGACCATTCACATTCTCTCCTCGAAAGGGGATAAATAGATCTCCCGGCTTTAACGTACGGGTGTTAATAGAAACTCCTGTAACTAAAGGGTTACTAGATGGTTGTTCTAAACCTAACCACTTTGCGATATGTGCTAATGTTTTTTTCAACTTAAGTCACTCTCCGTCCTTAGAATGTTCCAGTTGCTGTTTTTCCTCATAGCGTTCAATCGCTAGTGATATTAGCTCCTCGATCAAGTCTGAGTAGGATAAGCCCGAAGCCATCCACAGCTTTGGATACATGCTAATTGGGGTAAATCCAGGCATCGTATTTACTTCGTTGATCAGCACCTCTTCTGTATCTGTGACAAAGAAATCTGCACGAACTAAACCAGAGCAATCTAACACTTTGAATGCACGAATAGCTGCATCCTCTAAAGATTTTTGCAATCTATTTGAAACATTTGCAGGTATTGCATAGTTTGTCGTTCCATCTATATATTTTGCAGAGTAATCGTAGAAGTCTTTAGTTGGTAATACTTCACCGGCTACTGAACATCTTGGAGAATCGTTTCCTAATACACTCATTTCTATCTCACGAGCGACAATACCTTGCTCTACTAAGATTTTACGGTCATATTTAAACGCTAGGTCGATTGCTTTTATAAGTTCTTCGCGATTGTTTACCTTTGTAATCCCAACACTTGATCCTAGATTAGCTGGTTTGACAAACAACGGCCATTTTAAGCTTTCTTCAATTTTTTCAAGTATAACTATTTGATTGTTCTTCCACTCACGTCGAATGAAATGAACGAAAGGAACCTGTTTTAAGCCTGCTTGAGCAAACAGTTGCTTCATAACTACTTTATCCATTCCAGCAGCAGAAGCTAAAACTCCATTTCCAACGTAAGGCAAGTTTAATACTTCTAGTAGTCCTTGAACTGTTCCATCCTCACCATTAGGTCCATGCAGCAATGGGAAGATTACGTCTAGTCCTTCATTACCTTCCGCAGTCGCAAGGTTCTTAGGGGTATTATCAGTTGGAAGGAAACTTGTTATATCATTCGCTTTTCCTGTATCTTCTCCAAATTGAAGCGTTTCAACCGATTCAACTGGCCCTAATAGTTTTTGTCCCTTTCTCCATTCTCCCTCTTTCGAGATGAAGACAGGATACACTTCATATTTAGCAAAATCTATTGCTTGCGAAACCGCTCTTGCCGTTAACAAAGAAACCTCGTGCTCCGCAGATTTCCCACCATATAATAATCCTAATTTCAATTTCATCACTTTGACCTCCACGTTTTGGATATTTCTATTTTATCATTTCTTGTATCTATACATGAATTGTTAGCCAAACAGTTTGAGACCAACTACTCCACCTATAATACAGCTTAAAAAGAATAATTTTAGACGGCTTTTCTTTTCGTTAAACAAATACATACCGACCAATACACTTCCTGCTGCCCCAATTCCAGTCCACACAGCATATCCTGTACCTACAGATATATCCTTAAGGGCTAAGGATAGTAAAAAGAAACTTAAAGATGCCGTAATAATGGTAAGTATAGAGAATTTCTTATTTGTAAAGCCATTAGAAAGCTTCATACAAACTACAAAACCAACCTCAAAAAGACCAGCTACAATCAGTATAATCCATTCCATTAATTTGCCTCCTCTGTATCTATCAGCTTTAAACCAACGATACCGAAAAGTAGCAGACATAAGAATACGACTTTACCTGCATTTACTTGTTCATTAAACCATAAAACACCTACGACCGCCGTGCCGGCAGCTCCAATACCCGTAAATATAGCATATGCAGTTCCAATCGGAATCGTCTTCATCGCCTGTGCAAATAAAAAAAAGCTAATCACTAGAAACATTATGGTGATAAGAGAAGGGATAAGCTCTGTAAAACCATGAGCTTCCTTTAACCCAATTGCCCATATAATTTCAGTTATGCCTGCAACTATAAGTAAAATCCATGCCACTATTTATCACCTCATATACATAATAGACGCTTTTGCAACAGTATGTAGCAAAAGCGTCCTCTTATATTTCTATTAAGAAATCATATGGTCTTTTAACATGGTGCTTAATATCCTCTAGCACCTCGTCAGGAAAAATATTTTCCGGTAAGCAACGAATTTCAATTCCATAATTAGTCTTATCCACGCGGAACAAAGACATGAGAACTCCGTCTTCATAAAAGTCGGTGTACCTTTCCACAGTTGCAGAGGACAACTCTGGCAATATAATATTATTCTTTTTTCTCCAAAATGCAGTAGATTTCGTTTTTTCTTTAATCACTTGATTGAATAAGTCAGCGATTAAACCGTAAAAATCTTCTATATCTCGAAAATAAATTTTAGTAATATGCTCATCTTCATCGGTCATATAGACAAATCGATTTTGAAGGTGATGATAAAATGGTGATCGAAACGCTTCTTTTTTGTGTGCTATATATAAAAGCTCTGCTTGTTCTTGAGGAGTCAGCAGATTTAATCGTCGCTCATCTGAGAAATCCAAAAAACAAAGGGAAGTAGGTTTTTCAGAGGACTCCTTTAAAAAATGTCCAAATTGATTTTCCCCTATAAAATCCATTTGTGTATGGATATTAAAAGAAGCATCTTCGTAACGATGCTTTAACAACAAAAGGGAAGACAAATTAGCAAACTTTAAAAATAGTTGAACTGAAATACCACTAAATAATGTGAAATGCTCTATCTCATTTGCATGAACGTATAGATGAGTTAAATAGTCATCTAAGTCTCTCTCTTTTTTAGCCACTGAATTTTCACTCCTCATATAAGATATATATTAGCATAATTTTATTTAAACGAAACAACTGTTTTTGTAATATCGTCTATATTACTCACAAGCCAAAAAAGAGTATTTACGATATAATAGAAAAAGTGTGTTTCCTTCTATATAAGAGAATGGAAATGAAACAAAAAATTGTATATTTAGAAAGAAATCTAGGTGATTTTTATGGAAAATAAAAAAGGCTTTGCTGATCGCTTTGATTGGACATTAGCTTTTATTTTATTATTATTTCTGATCGTTAGCTTACTAGCCATTTCCTCGGCTCAGACTACAGGTCAATACGCGGCGTATAACTTTGTATCCAAACAGCTTTTTTGGTATGTTGTTGGGTGCGTTATTATTGGGATGGTTATGTTTTTTGAGCCCGAGCAATATAAAAGAATGGCATGGTATATATACGGAATAGGAGTTTTCCTATTAGCCATCCTTGCTATCCTACCAGAGAGCATGGCTTTAGTAGAACCTCGTAATGGAGCAAAAAGCTGGTTCCATTTACCAATAGGGGACATTCAGCCTGCCGAATTTATGAAGACCTTTTATATTTTAGGTTTAGCCCGCCTTATTACCTATCATCATGAACAGTATGTGATGAAAACAGTTAAAACAGACTTTATTCTATTAGGGAAAATAGGTATCACCTTAATTATACCGTTAGCTTTTATCATGCTTCAGCCTGATTTAGGTACTTCGTTAGTTTTCTTAGCAATTACTGCTGCATTAATAGTCGTGGCAGGTATTACTTGGAAAATTATTTTACCCTTATTCTTAGGCGGTCTAGGAATAGGTGGCCTTCTCTTATGGATGGCCTTGTATGCGCAGGATTTCCTAGCTAAAAACTTTGGTTTTGACCCTTACCAATTTGCACGTATTTATTCATGGATAGATCCATATTCATATGCTTCCAATGAAGGAATGCATCTTATTACAGCTCTGAATGCAATTGGTTCGGGAGAAATATTTGGTAAAGGGTATGGAGAACGTGTTGTGTATGTACCAGAAAATCATACGGACTTTATCTTTGCTGTCATTGGCGAGGAATATGGATTTGTTGGTGCTAGTATAGTAATAAGTCTCTACTTCCTACTGATCTATCACTTAACCAAAATAACCTTACAGCTCAAGGATATGTACAGCACCTATGTATGCGCTGGAATTATTGCCATGATCACTTTCCATGTATTCGAGAATGTTGGAATGACTATTCAACTTCTACCTATAACGGGTATTCCACTACCATTTATAAGTTACGGGGGTAGTTCCTTGATGGGTAATATGCTTGCTATCGGTTTAGTCTTTAGTATGAAGTTTCACCATAGAACATATATGTTTGCTAAGGATGAAGATTAAGCGAAAAATAAAAAAAAGAGTGACTGAAGCATTCGTTTTAACGAGGCTTCCAGTCACTCTTTTTTTAGGATTGCACATGTGGACTTTGTGCGGGTGGTGATAAAGCTTTAAGTATTTCAAGCCTAGATTTTGTCATTGTAACAGTCACACCAAGTTTTGATAGATTACTTACAATTTTCTTTAAATCAACTTCCTTAGCCAATCCACCTCAGTCCCTTCCATTTATTATTACGAATATATATTTAAAAGGTTTCTTTTATTTTATTTATTTTTCTCTATCCTATAATACCACTTTTTACATGGCCTAAACCTTTCATTTTTATTACATATTTTACGCATTTGTAAACCATCATAACCTCTAAAGGAGTGATATCGATGATTGTACAGGATGTAATGAGTAAGCAAGTGGTTACGTGTAGCCCTAATGATTATGTAAACGAAGTTGCTGAACAAATGCGTTCATTAGATATCGGTTGTTTACCAGTAGTAAGCAAAAAAAAGCTAGTTGGAATGATCACAGACAGGGACATTGTAACAAGAGCAGTGGCTAAAGATGTCAAATGCAAAGTAGAAAACATTATGACTAAAACCGTCATTTCAGTTTCTCCTCAAGAAACTACAGCTGAAGCCTCAATTTTAATGGGTAAGCATCAAGTACGCCGGCTCCCAGTAGTAGAAAATGAAGAGTTAGTAGGCTTTGTGTCTCTTGCTGACTTAGCATTTCCTTTTCCCCATATACAAGAAATCTCTGAGGCTATACAAAGTATATCCGAACCAAGGAGTTATTAAACTGTTCTTAGCAAGTTCATTTCCCTGCTAATGTGAGTAGGAAAACCTATCCAGGTCAAATCTACCGCCAGTTAAAAATGTACACAAAGGATGATAAAATTCTTCAGCTAGTGATATTCTTGTTCAAACCTTGATATATCATGCTTTCATTCACTATTTTATCTTCACCTTTTTCGAGGTGAAAATTCCTTCCGAAACAGGTATTATAGATGTTAAGGTTTGAGAAAGCAGGTTTGACAATGAAAAAATCACTTTTTATATTAATGTCCGTTCAATTTCTTGTTTATTTAGGTTTTGGGATTATTATTCCCGTACTGCCTGAGGTTATACTTCAGGAGAACTATAACGAGGTTCATGTAGGAGGTCTACTAACAGTCTATGCTTTAGCTTCCTTTTTCACTGCTCCTCTTTGGGGAATGCTTTCTGATCGGATTGGACGGAAAACACTTATTCTAACGGGATTAATCGGCTTTAGCTTAAGCTTTTGGTTATTCTCCTTATTTTTCGATTCATTGGTAATGCTTTACCTTTCTCGTGTAGTCGGCGGACTATTTTCAGGTGCGCTTTACACTGCGGTAACTGGCTTTATAGCAGATTTATCAGATGAGGAAAACAGAAATAAGTATATGGGCTTCATGGGAATGTCTATTGGTTTAGGTTTTATATTTGGACCGGCAATTGGAGGTATTCTAGGTCATATTAGCTTGGAAACTCCATTTATCGTCTCAGCTATTCTATTGTTAGTCATTTTTGTTTATGCGTTAATCATTTTAAAAGAACCAGCTCGTACTGGTGAAGCCAATAAGCGAACGATTCTTCCAAGAGGCGCTTTGAGCTTATGGTCCTACCGTATAAAATACTTATTCCTTTTTTCTTTTATGGTTACCTTCCTACTTGCTGGCTTGGAGGCAACTTTTCAGTTATTTCAAATTGAAAGAGTAGCTATAACACCATTACAAATCGGTTATCTATTCATGTTTAGCGGCTTTGTCGATGCAGCTATTCAAGGTGGAGTTGTACGACGTATCAAGAACGGAACGGAGACGACTTGGCTTCTTTATGCACAAGTAGTTACAGCTATAGGGTTGGTCATGACAGTCTTTACGACTAATATTTTTTGGGCGGGATTATCCCTTTGTGTTTTCACAGCAGGTAATGCACTTGCTAGAACAACCATTGTATCCCTTACCTCCAAAGAGTCAGGTGGTCGATATGGAACTGCAGCTGGGATGACTTATTCAATGGATAATCTCGGACGCATTATTGGTCCTCTCTTGTTTGCATGGTTGTTTACGAAGCAGCCAGATAATATTTATGTATTGTCTGGGATTCTTGCGATATTAGCAATAGGTTTAATTTTCGCATATCGTAGATCAACTAAAACATTAAAGGGATAATAAAGAGGTTGGGACAAAACTCCTCGAAAATCGTGTTGTATACCCTACAAGATATAAGCTAGAAAAGAACAAAAACGTGAAATCATGTTGCTGATTTCACGTTTTTTTAGTCCTAGCCCCATTTTTTATTTCATTCTGGCTGAGGGTCCGGTGTTGTCTCTACTTTTCTTTTCGCAAGCTCTGGATGTGCTTTTCTAATAACCGATGGCCTTGCAAGCACTAAAACGGTAGCTACTAATAGAACTCCCGAAGTAATTAGGATAAGCTCTGCAGATAACACATCATACAGAAACCCAAAAACAACCATCCCAAGTGGCATTAACGCCATGGATCCTGTCTCTAAAATAGAAAACACACGGCCTTTATAGTCGTCATCAATTGTCTTTTGCATCATAACCATAATCGGTGTATTAGTGATCATCATAGACACTCCAAAAACAAAGAGGACTATAATATAAAATACCACGGTCCCAAAATAAGACATGTTCATTAATAATGGAGTCGCAATCGCTCCCAATAAAAACCCTGTACCCACAATGCTCCACTTAGATACAAGAAGAGGGTATTTTAACTCCTTCGCACTTGAGAAGTAAATAGACATTAACAGCATTCCAATAGCAAAGGCCATTTCTGTATATCCAAAATGGACTGGATCAAGCTTTAATTTTTCAATCAGGATAAACGAATATCCAACCTGAAATGCCCCAAACAAAAAGTTCACTATTAAAGAAATGAAAATTATAACTTTTATGGTAGGTTGCTTCATTAAATATTTAAAACCTTCTTTGATGCTTTGTAGCATCGACTCTTTTGGAGCCCCTTCCACTACTTCTTTTCTTGTAGCAAATAATTTAAAGTTCATCGTAGATTCTAAAATTACCGCTATAATAGATGCTGTCAAATAAATCCCTAAAAACACCGGCATAGGCACTGTTCCATATAATATCCCTCCTACCGCTGGGCTTCCAATTGTCGCAAAGGAAATAGACATCTGGTTTAAAGACATCGCTTTTTGTATTCTCGCTTCATCTACTAGCCCCGTCATGGAAGAACTAAATGTTACTCCCGAAAACGTTGAGGTAATGGATAAGATGACCGTTGTTATATAAATCGCAATCAATGACAATTCTGCATTTATACTGAAGATTAATAATCCCCCTATCGCCAACGAGCTGGCAATTTGAGCTCCAATAATGATGCCTTTTCTAGAGTATTTATCAGCAGCATACCCCGCAAAAGGAGCAAGTAGAGTTCTAGGTAAAATACTACATATTAGGTTTGTCGCGAAGCTTGTTGCAGAGCCAGTTAACTGTAGAATATAAAAACTGATAGCAAATGCATAAACTTGAGCGCCAAAAATCGATATGAGCTTACTAATGGTGAATGTCCATAAATGATAAGTAGCTTTTTTCAACTTCACTATTTCTTCCATAATTTTTCCCCTTTGTTTAGCTTTTTCTTTCTATGTGTTCTGAAAAAACTAAAAGTTTAATTTTATTAAACAAATAATATCATATCCGTTCTTCCATTTCAACAAAAAGTTTAATATAATTAAACTAACAATAAATGAGGTGAAGCTATGCAGACGCTTGGAGAGCGAATACGTACATTGAGAAAGCAACAAAAGATGACTCTAGAGGCACTTGCAGGTTCTGAGCTAACTAAGGGAATGCTCAGTCTAATCGAAAATAATAAGGCGAAGCCTTCTATGGAAAGCCTTCAATATATCGCAAAACAGTTGAACGTAGATGTTTCGGAGTTATTAGAGGAAGTAAGTGGACAAGAACTACGCGTAGTTCTTGAGAAGGCGGAGCATCTTTTTAATACACACTACAATGATCTATCCGATGAATATGAGCAATTAATACAATTAGTAGAGCCATATTTACCTAAGATCGGTCATGGGTATGAGTCAGCCCGCTTGTTAGAAATGTACAGTCGTTGTATGTACCAAGTACATAAAAAAGACTGGGAACAATCATTGAATCAAGCAGCAGAGCTTTATGAGAAGCTAAACATTACTTCACGACGAGCTAAAATAGGAATTGTTAGAGTAATGGTCAAATTTCAGGAGCATAATTACGAGGACGCCTTGCATATTCTCCAACAGGAACGGGCGGAACTAGAAAATACTGGTATATGGATTGACCCCGTTTCTCGACTTGACTTTGACTATACCGAGACAGCCTTGTACTACGCAATCGGAAACTATGAATCTGCCTTAAAGCTAATGGACCAAGCAATTGAGTATTCAAAGGAAAACAAAACCTTTTACCACTTAGATGACCTTTATAGAATCGCTTCTGCCCATGCAATGATGCAAAAAGACGAGGAGAAAATAGAGTATTACGCAAAAAAAATAGAGGCATATGGAATCTTTGCAGATGATCCAGATGCCGAGTACTTCTCTTTGATTACTAAAATCCATTACTTAAATTCCTATAAATATCAATATGAAGAGGCTGAAAAAATATTTCAAACATATACATTAGCAAAAGATAAAATTTTTACCCCTTACTTTGTATTAGAGCGAGGGAAAACTTATTACGGTTTAAAGCAATTTGAAGCTGCCATTGAACAGCTAGAGCAAGTAGTCATTCATGATGCTCTCAGTCATCCGATTGATTTATCCATTTTTTACGAGAAAGATGCATACCTATCCCTGTGCTATAAAGCCATTGGTCAAAGAGCTAAAGCAAAAGAGGCTGCGAAAAAGGCTTATGACAATGTAAGCAAGATGCCAGACACTCCTTATAAAACTTTTATCCAAGAGACTTATAAACAGATTAATACAGATTAAATCTTTCCATACTTACATAAATAAGGCTCATTGTAACCAATGTTACAATGAGCCTTATTTAATGTTGCGTTCATTATTACCCACTATTCACAGGCTACTTGATTCAAAAAGCGACTTACTTTTTCCTTCATGATATAGACGGTAATTGGCAAACCAATTGATGAATTTCGTCCATGCAACTTCAAAATCTGGCTGAATACAGGATATTTGAATAAGGCTTTTTTCTTTTAAATATTCACTTTTATAATGTAAATCAAAGCCTGACATTCTTGCATCCTCAGCGAGGTGTGGAAATTGGTTTTCTTGTAATGTGAATATCATAGGATATGTGTTATTTGTAAAGAGCTCTATATTATGTCGTTTAACTTCCTCTTCAATATACATCCATCGTTTATGTAAAAGCTTATATCTTTCCCCATCGTCATAGGCCGTTAAGGCATTTTCTAGGCTATGGATAAGTTGGGATGGCATTGTAAAGGGTACGTGGGAGTTTGTCGTTAAACCTATGTCTAAATAGGCTGGAATACGCTCACAGGAGACTATTTCTGAATTGGCAAAGACAAAAGAAATTCCGCTCATGGTACCTATTGCCTTTCCACTGACCCCTGTAGCCAAATATAATCCTTCCATAGAGAATGGGAGAGATCCAAACGAGCTAACACAGTCAGCGCAGAGCAATACATTAAAACGACGGCAAATGTCTTTCAGTTCTTCTAATTCATTTAGCATCCCTGTCGAGGTTTCCCCATGAACCATTAGTAGCCAGCTATAATTTCCAAGCGCAAGTTTTTTTTCAATGGCCTCTAAATCATACGCCTGTCCCCAATCATAGTTAACCACGTTATAATCTAATCCCCAACGTAATGCCTGTTTTTGAAGACGCTCTCCAAAAGCTCCATTCGTTAATATAAGACCCCTTTCATCCAACACCTTCAATTGAGCGATCATTGCTTCGTTCGCCAAAGTACCAGTTCCTACAAGTAAGTGAACGTATTTAGCACCACTCAACTCATTTAACCTGTGCTTAACTCGATCAAGCATAACCTCAAACTGATGAGAACGATGGGTGAGTGGATCTTCCTGAAAAGCATTTTTGATTACATTAACCTGGTGAACAGGACCTGGATAAAAAGAATACCTTTTCTGCTTAAAGCGTGCAGCAACCGAATTATCAAAGCGCTCTCTCGTTAATACCATAGGGACGAATAAGGCATCCTCTGCTCCGATTGGATTTGCAAAAGGCTCAAAACCAAGCTGATTATACAGCTTTTGCTCTCTTACCGTTCCCGAAATAACGGCCGCTCCATATCCATTTTCATATGCAAAGTCAGATAGTGCTCTAGCTAAATAATAAAAAACACGCCCATTTCGATGCTTTTTATCTACAGCTAGTAAACGGACCTCACAGAGTGCCCCTTTTAGGGCATCCTCTGGAAGATAATTTTCTACTGGTCCTAGCTTCTTGTCTAACGAGAATGGACGCTCCGCTCTAAAGGCTACCATTCCCGCAAGCTCTTGGTCTTTTAATACAATCACATAAACGTTTTCATGGTGAAAAGGATCTACTCTCATTCCACTTGGATCTTTTTCATGTTGCGGAATTTCTTCTACGAATGTTTCATAATTTAATTTTGCGATAGCTTCAAATTCTTCATTTGTTCTCGCTACTTTACACCAGTACATTTCCATTCCCCCTTTTTACTCACTAGAATGGCCACGTTCTGTTTTCTTTTCTAATAAATATATACCCCCTGCTATAAACGTAGCCGCTAATAAAAGCATCATCCATAGGTACGCGGATACAGCACTTAAGGTTTCCCCATAAATGGTAACTCTTTTTAATGCTTCCATCGCATAGTAAATAGGAGACAGCCATTTCATATTCAGTAACCCTTCTGATTGAACAATTTCAAGTGGCCAATATGCCCCACCTAACATAGCGAAAGCCACTGCCAGCAAGGAAACAACAACTCCACTTTGACTAACAGTTTTGGCTAGGGAAATGATTATTAATGATATCGCCAAAACTAATAATACATAAATACTCGATATAATAATTATTTCTGAGAATGCTCCATACATATTAGTTTCTACGATAAATCGGAACACTAACAAAACTAAAAGCATTTGCAAAAAACCAATTAGAAAGCTAAAAGATAAATGCCCGAAATATAATTTAGTCCGGCTAATAGAAGCTAACTTTAGACGATTCCACACTCCTGTTCTTTTATCTTCCAATATAAATTGAACATTTGTTGAGATGGTATAAAATACAAAAAAGAGCATATAACCAAATAAACTTTGCAGAGCTCCATCATATCGAAAGGTCTGCTTTTCATTCATAGCGCTAATCTCGATTTCAAAGGCTTCCTCATCGTCTAAAATTCTATTCACTTCATTCCACTTATCCCTACCGCCAACTTCTACTATTCTTTTCTCAAAGGCCATTTCGTTATATGCAGCTTCTATCACTAAAGATACATTTCTAACGACATCTGTTTCTGCACTGCTCAAGACTGTATACGTAGACTCTGTAAGTAACACTCCTATTAAGTCAGGGTCTCCCTCTATCTTCTCTTCCAACTCAGTTTTAGATAGTGGATGAAAGGAATAATCCTCTAAATATTTTAATTTATCTAATACGTCACTACTTGTTTTGGAATGATCATTAGTGATAAAAATTGCTTGCTGGCCACCTACACCACCACTGAGAACATAGGCGAGGACAACTGTCATAAAGGTCATTGTTAGAAGAACCAACGGCTTTCGCTTTAAATTTTGAGCTCTTGCAATCCAAATGCCCTTCATGATGTCACACCTCTTTTAGGAAATACTATAATGGACAAGCTGACACATATTAATAGGCCGATATATAGCACATACATCTGTGGCCAAATCACACCAACTGAATCACCAGTTTGAATTGAAAGAATTGCTTTCATTGTGGCTCCGTTAGGGGTATAGCCACCGATGTCACCAAGCGTCTCGGATACATCACTAATCTTAAAGAAGGAGCCTCCTAAGAAGGAGAAAATAGTAATCACTAATCCATTAAACACATTAGCAATACCTTCAGTTCCCGTTTTAAATTGTAAGACGGTTAAAAGTGCTGAAAGTCCCCCGATAAATAAGCTGAAGCTAACAACTATTACAATCATAGCCTGTATGCCAATCCAGTCTATTCCCAGCACCAGGCTTCCATATAGCAATATAATCGCCTGTTGCAGTAACGCTACAATTGCCCCTGTTATAAATATAGAAAGAGTGTAATAGGTTGAGGATACTCCTGCTAAAAGGATTCGGTCATAAACCTTCCAATATACTTCCTGTAACGCAAATCCTGCCAAAAAGGAGGGTATATAAAGAGCAAACATTACTAGCATTCCCACAGAGTAATAAACGGAAGATGGAATAGTTCGTTCTCCCTCATTCATTAAATGCTCTAATTTTTGTACTGCAATTGTTTGACCCATTACTTCGTTTGGAGTTATACCCACTTTATTTAAAGCCATTGACTGGCTATACCCTTTTTTCCACTCCTCAAGAATCGAAGCAATTATAGATGACCTTATTTCATTCTCTTGATTTAATAACAACTCAAAACTCGGCTTATTTCCTTGGTCAAAATAAGATTGTTTAATATAATCTAATCTGAAATTATCAGGAATGACTAAGATACCATCCACATTATTACTCTTTCTTAAATCTTCTAGATTAGATATATCTTCGTTAGTCGTTTTTACATATTTCTCCATTTCCTTAGAGAGGAGAATTGAATTTTGCAAAACATTAGTAGGATCGTTTTCTTCAAACGTTTGCAAAAGAGTATTAAGAGTTGACCCTTCCAGTCCAGACTCTTTTAGAAAGGCTGTAATAGATGCCTGTTCCTTCTCCCAGCTAGTTTCATCTATAATTACCAAGTGAGCCTGAATAGCAGAAGATCCGTCTGTATCCATGATCCCAGCCAAGGCTGATGATAAAATAGTAATCAAGATAATAGGCATAGCTAAAAGGATAATAAACGGCTGCTTATTACGAACAATCACCTTTAGTTGCTTACTAATTAAGTTAAAAAGCATTCTATTTCCCCCTAGTCTCTCAAAGCTCTTCCTGTTAAATGTAAAAAAACATCCTCGAGAGAAGGAATTTTAACTACTGCAGAAGTAATCGTCACTTCGTTTTCGGCAGCAACTGCAAAAATACTTGATAATGGCTCCATAAACTTAGAAAGAGAGACTAAAAGCTTTTCTTCTTCCCTGTGGATGTTAGCAGTTGGAAAATGCTTCTGTAAGCTTTCCTCAAATGCAACTGAAAGTGAATGTCCTTTTAACTCAATTGTTTGTTGGTCGGAAACTAAAGACTTTAATTCCTCTTTTGTTCCCGATGCAATAATTTCACCTTGGTCCATAATGTATATCTTTTCGCAAAGCAGCTCTACCTCTTCTATATAGTGACTTGTGTAAAGTAACGTCATACCTTCCTCTACTAGCTGCTTTACGGCCTCTAATATGTAAGCACGAGACTGAGGATCTATTCCTACAGTAGGCTCATCCATAATGAGAAAGGAAGGCTTATGTAGTAAAGCCGCTCCAATGTTAAGTCTACGCTTCATCCCACCGGAAAAGGTTTTTACTCTGTCCTTTCTCCGGTCACTTAAACCAATCTTTTCAAGCACATCCTCCACCCGTGTTTCTAAATTTTTTCCTTTCAGCCCATAAATTCGTCCAAAAAACTCTAGGTTTTCTTGTGCTGTAAGCTCTGGGTACAAGGCTATTTCTTGAGGTACCACCCCTAAATTCTTACGAAGCATTTGAGGATTCTCCTCAATGGAAGTCCCATTCCAAAGAACAGTTCCACTTGTAGGCTTCATTAATGATGAAAGCATGGATATAGTAGTTGATTTTCCTGCTCCATTCGGACCTAACAGTCCAATTGATTCTCCTTCACCAAGTTCCAAATTTATCTTTTTCACTACTTCTTTTGTTTTAAACTTCTTCTGAAGATTTTTTGCTTGAAGCATTTTTCCCATCTCCTTAAGTCTAAATTCCCACCTTGATTATATCAGACTATTCAAACACCTTATATGTATATTTCATTTTGCTAATTACTTATGCTTATAGGTTTACTCAATATGTTACAATTCTTCTTTCTTTTAACTAAATCGGCTATACTAGAAAAGACAGATATAAAAGGGTTGGGGGTGTAATTTTGGCTGCAAGTATATATGGTTTTGTTGGTACAGGCATACTAATTTTAAATATTTCTTTAGCGATTGCCTTGATATTTTTAGAGAGACGAGATGCGTCCTCCACCTGGGCTTGGATTTTAGTTCTATTCTTTATCCCCATCCTAGGTTTCGGTATTTATTTACTGTTTGGAAGAAGATTGCGACGCAAAACCCTTTTTCGCTGGGAAGGGAAAAGTAAAATAGGTATCGATAAATTAATTGAGTTTCAAATGGAAGCTATTGAAGATGAATCCTTTGATTTTAGATTGGATGACGCTAGTCATTACAAAGATTTGATTATTATGCATCTTAATAATAACCATGCCGTTTTAACACAAGATAACAAAGTGGATATCTTTACAGACGGGCGTGAAAAGTTTGATGCCCTCTTGTTCGACTTAGAAAATGCAAAGGACCATATACACATTCAATACTATATTTTCCGTTTAGATAATTTAGGACAAGAGATTTATAAGGTTCTACTAGCAAAAGCTAAACAAGGAGTAAAGGTTCGCATACTGTACGACGATACAGGCTCTCGCTCTTTACGAAAGCGACACTTTCATGAGCTCATTAAGTTAGGGGGACGCGTGGAAGCATTCTTTCCATCCATTCTTCCATTGATTAATCCGCGGATGAACTACCGAAACCACCGCAAAATAGTAGTCATTGATGGACGAATTGGGTACATAGGAGGATTCAACGTCGGTGATGAATACTTAGGTAAGAAAAAGAAATTTGGTTACTGGAGAGATACTCACCTTAGAATTGAAGGAAGCTCCGTTCATCCGCTCCAAACTCGTTTTATACTCGATTGGAATCAAGCTTCTGCAGAACACGATATCGAATATTCCGATCGTTTTTTCCCAGCTATCCCATTGAAAGGTTCTGTTGGATTACAGATTGTTTCGAGTGGACCTGATTCTGAGTGGGAGCAAATTAAAAATGGTTATTTAAAATTAATCATGATGGCGAAGAAATACATTTATATTCAGTCCCCCTATTTCATACCAGATGCTAGCTTTATGGATACTCTCCGGGTAGCTTGTCTTTCAGGGATAGACGTAAGAATTATGATACCTAACAAGCCTGACCATTTATTTGTATACTGGGCAACCTATTCATATGTTGGAGAGCTTATCAAAGCTGGGGCAAAAGTATTCATTTATGAAAATGGATTCCTACACACGAAAATGATTGTTATTGATGATGAAGCTTCTACTGTAGGTACTGCTAATATTGACGTTCGAAGTTTCAAGTTAAATTTCGAGGTAAACGCATTTATTTATGACAATGAAACTTCCCATCAATTAGCGGAGTTATTTGAAGAGGATATGAAGCTTTCTACTGAACTTACATGGGAACTTTATGAAAAACGGTCGACTATGATTAAGTTTAAGGAATCACTTGCTCGACTGATATCTCCAATTTTATAAAACGATGATTTAAGCCATTGCCTTAATACAAGAAAAAGATCCCACGAATGATGGGATCTTTTTCTTATATGCCTAAATATTCTTCTAATGTTGTATTTGCTTCATATATTTTAGCTGCATGGTCCAATCCTATATATCTAAAATGCCAAGGCTCATACATATACCCTGTAATTTTTTCTTTTCCATTCGGAAAACGCATAATAAATCCATATTTATGGGCGTTAGATGCTACCCATTGGCCAGCTGGCGTCTCTCCAAAGCTCTCTCTTGCGAAGTGCTGCTCAAAGTGTAATTCTCCGATATCGAATGCAAGCCCAGTTTGATGCTCAGAGTATCCAGGGCGAGCGCTATATCGATCTGCCGCTTCCACTCCATCATTGCTCACATATCTATTATATAGCTGCTGTTGATAGTCAAAAGAACGGTATGTACTAAATGCTACTAATTCGTAACCGGAAAGCCTTGCTTCAGCTGCCATTGCTTCGAAAGCTTGTCTTGCTTCTTTACTTTCCCCAGGTGCATAAGTGGCAGGTAGGGGATATTGCTTGCTTGCTATTAAAATTCCATCTATATAGGTTGGCTCGGCAGGTAAAGTTTCATTGCCTTCATAACCTTTTGCCCCTGAACGATCTACTTCTTCTATAGGCTCCTCTACAATTGGAGGCTCCTCTTTTACTGGATCTTTTGCTTCCTCTATTACTTGCGTTGGTTTCTCTAGTTCAACCTCAGGTTTTTCTTCCTGAACTGTAATACCTAACGCCCTTAAACTTTTATCTATATTCCAATCATTTATACCAATCCATCCCACGGCAGTTACAACTATTAAACCCAAAATAATAGTAGCTACAATTTTTGGCCACTTTCTTTTCTTTTTTGCCTTCATTAAACTAAATCTTGATTGCATCCCTTGCTCTTCCTTCTTTCCAATTAGCGATATTACTAGTTTAACATTTTTCATAGAACTTATCCCTAATCAAATTAAAATGCTTTATAATGTTATTAAACTCGTTTCAAAATTGTAACTTATGCGGAAATAAATTCGCACCAAAAATTAAATCTAGACAGTTATTACAGCTAGCTAACTCATTTACTTAGCTTTAATAAGTCGAAAGTAAAGAGGTCATTCTATGAAGTCTCAAAAATGGTTATCCATTAATTTTTTCACATTTTTCTTCACATGGGGAGTTTTTATGCCCTATTGGACCGGTTATCTAACCAATGCTAAAGGTCTGAGTGTCACCTCCGCTAGTATTATTATGGGTGCTGGAATGCTTGCAAGAGCCTTTTCCACGTTTGCCTTATTCCCACGAGCTACTAGTAAGTATAGTATGCAGAAGGTGCTTCGCTTGCTCGCGTTACTTTCCTTTGCAGCACTTGTTTTATACATACCCTTTAATTCTTTTTATTCTTTATTAACTATTACTGTTTTGTTTAGCTTAATCTATCCTAACTTATTACCTGCTATGGAGAGTAGTGCATCCATTCTCATGCAAAAGGACAAAGTTCACTATGGAAAAAGCCGTTCGTTTGGATCAGTCGGCTTCATGGTTGCCCTGTTGTTTATCGGAGGAGTAACTGCTATATGGGACGAGCAAGCAATACTCTGGACGATGTTAGCTGCACTTGCAATCATCATGCTGACCTACTCTAGACCAATGCCAGCCTCTTTGAGTGAAATACCCTTGAGAACAACAAAAGAAAACTCTGTTAAATGGAAAGAACTTTTTACTTCTAAGCAATTTATCATTATTTTAACGTTAACTGTACTTATACAGGGGTCTCACGCATCATATAATAATTATGGATTTATTTATCTTCAGGATATCGGGGTCAACAGCCTTTATATCGGAATCATTTTAAATGTTGCTGTTATATTTGAAATTGTATTCTTTCTTATTGCTGACAAGTTATTTTCAAGTAAGAAAGTATCTTGGATGTTTCTCTTAGCCGGGATTGGCGCCACCATTCGTTGGATTGGAATCTATCTATTTCCATCGGTTTGGATGTTTATCCTCACTCAGGCACTACATTCCGTTTCTTTTGGAGTTGCACATTATGCCTTTATTCAATATATATCTAGAACACTAGACAAAAGGCTCATACCTGCTGCCCAAGGAATTTATGCTGCTCTATCCATGAGTTTAAGTAGTGCCGTCCTAACACTAGCTGGTGGTTATTTATATGATATAGAACCAAAACTAGCCTTTTTAGGAATGGCATTTTGCACGGTTCCAGCTATTATACTCATTGTTCTGTCTAGAAAAAAGTTTAGCTATTAAATCTTAAAGAACTTTAAACAAAACAAGAAAAGCGCAAGCGCCTATGTCTGCCCCGACAGGCAAATGGAGAAAAGCGAGGAGGCAGTTCCTCAGCCACCGGAGCTTTTATCCATTTGACCCCGAGGGGCAAGGTGGTGGAGCTAGACATCAATTTATCCACAGATTCAAAACTTTATAATTTCCTAAACAATAAAGAAAACGTGAAATCATCTACACATGATTTCACGTTTTTTTTAGGTAATTGTTAGAAATAATACGAGTACAAATAGGACAGCGAAAACGATTGCCATTGTTTTCATCCATTTCGCCTCTCGTTCATGCCCTTTTTCCTTAAATACAATAGCTCTGTAACCATTACTTAAGACAAAGATAAGAGTCATAAACAAAACAGCTAAATTTATATCTCCTTTTATAATAAATACTAAAGAAGCAATACTAACAGCTACAATTAAAATACCAAATATCCAATTTCTCTTCATACGAACACCTCTATTTATTTAATGCGCAAGCAGTCTGTCTCTGACCCGACAGGCAAATGGGGGAAAGCGAGGAGGCAGTTCCCCAGCCACCGGAGCTTTTTTCCATTTGACCCCGAGGGGCAAGACTGCTTGCGCTGGATACCATTTAATGCGCAAGCAGCCTGTCTCTGACCCGACAGGCTAAACACTGACCCAATTATTATAACTTTTTCATAAGAAAAGCGAAACCGCCTATCTCTGCCCCGACAGGCAAATGGAGAAAAGCGAGGAGGCAGTTCCCCAGCCACCGGAGCTTTTATCCATTTGACCCCGAG
>NZ_CALIED010000032.1:0-7623 GCF_938022135.1 uncultured Psychrobacillus sp. | reverse complement strand
CCCCCCCGGCCACAGACTGCCTAGCTAACTTTCTGGAGAAACTACTAAATGACCAACCATGCAACACTAAATCGTAGAATAAGAGCCCAATTGTTTTCTAGTAATCCCTGGAAATGTAAGCGCTTTCTGTTATAATAACAATGGGTTGGATGGCATGTGTGGCTGTCATAATATCTGGCGTAGGCGGGGGTACCTCCCACCTGGCCGACTGCTGGGTGGAAAATACACACCATGGTTCGGGAAAAGCGACCTACAAATTTTGGTAATTATAAACCGCAGCCGACCCCCTATTCAAGTAGGCTCTTCTTATCAACTTTTAAAGTTACCTTCGGATATTTTCTGGATATCAAGTCCTCAAAATCATCTATTAACTTCAACGCCTCATCCTTATTTTTTTTTCGGCTTTTTTTCAGATCTTTCTTATAATCACTCGAACTCGCATCCTCCAAATAATTATACTCCGCACTTAAAACGGATCTTCTTTCATTCACTTGGTAATATAGAGAAATAAGTTCTGAATAGCTCTGTAACATTTCTTCTGGATCATTAGACTTAAAGGTTAAGCTATTATATATCTCAGAAACCGAGCCCATGTCAGCTATATTAATATAAGTAAAATGTCCCTTATTAAGCTTCCTGGCAACAAATCTAAAATCAGAGGCAACGGAGTTTTTCATATCACTTTCATTGTATACACTAATCTGTTTTCTTACATAAAATTGTTTTTTTTCATCATTGTCTTCTTCAAAAAGGGTTCGAAAATCCAATATCGTTCTTTCTAGTCCTCTTTTCTGTGCCTCCGATTCCTCAATTAAAATATATAAACTATGCTGGAGTTTGATCTTTTCTTCTGGTTTCTTCACCACTTCTTGAAAGTATCCTGACAAAGTAAAACCAACAAATGTAACAACAAGACCTAAGAAAATCACCCAAAAAGGGTGGCTATAATTCGGATATTTTTTCTCCAAATGAATAATTAAGATAATTACAATTATTAGTATTACAATGGACACTAATAAAAATATTTCTACCCCTATACCTAAATCGATCGATTTCCGGATGAACCAAACGATACGTATAATCATCAAAATAAGTCCGACGTAAAGTACAGAAAGCAAAAGTTTTTTTTTCCTCGACACCTGCTCCAACTTTTTTGGGGGAGCTGTTAGTCTTTGTGATTTTTTCTTTGATTTTTTCTTCGTTCTTTTTACCATTAATCATTTCTCTCCACTCAACATTTTTAACTTACTATATCAAGTGATCCATAAATAAAGAAGAAAAATTTCCCAGTCTAAGATTACCTGTAACCATAAACCGTAGACCAAACTATTAAAATGCTAATCGAGGTACTAATTGTGGGGTAATAGGGTCTGCTCAGGTTGATTCTAAGCGAATTATCTATCAATAAGCAGGGACTTACCTTACTCAATTCAATATAGGAAGCCATATAGGAGAAGAGGTGGTTAGGGATTTCGAGGTTTCCATTATTCCTTTTTCCTCTGAAAATTTTTGCCGGGGGCTAGCCATAACTCGCCTGAAGAAAATAAGCAGGGTTAAATTTTTTTTAAATGAACTACCATACTAAATTGGTTTAGGACCTATACAGCTAGGTTTGGTCAAAGTGGTCAAAAAGCAAAGTTCATATTGATTGAAATTTAATGGAATATTAATGGAAATCGGCAGTTTCCTCCCTATTGCTAACTATATTAATCGATTTATAGTTTGACAAAATTAAAAGTTAATCAAAACAAACACAATATATAGTAGTTGAAATATTTAATACGACACAATACATTGATTTATTTAGCTTTCCTGTGTACACTTAAAATAGATCTGGTGGTTAGTTTTACTTTTGTGCCAGAAACTGGATTTAAAGATATATAGAGAAGTAGCAACCTAGAATACGTTTTTTGATGATTGTCCCTTGCTGAGAAGGGGGGACTGATCAATGCAAATATTAGAATTGTTAACGCTAGTTTCAGATTTAGCGAATGTCTTTACGGAATTATCAAGCTTCATTACATCTGAATCTGACTTTAAACTAGGGATTATCATTTTTGGATATTTAGGCAATTCAAAAAAACAAAAAAAAACAACTATCTAATGTGGGATTAGATAGTTGTCGCAATACTTTTGTTTTAACCAGCATATTAAACAAGGTAAACAGACATCAAAAACAAACATCATGAAAATTTTGAATCAGGTGGGCCAACACCGGATTCTTTTTTTTTTGCTTTATAGTCTATCCACTTAGAAGTAACGTTAATGTTAATGTTAATGTTTATCTTAATCTCAGTGTAGCTTAAAATTCAAAAGTTCACAAGGAGTAAGTTCACAAAGAGTGTACATTATAAAGGGTTAAGTTCACAAAGAGTATACATCATAAAAGTTATAATAATTCAGTATTCCCCAAATTGAGCTAGCCAACCACCTGCTGTTGCTGTAGGCATATTAATTCCACGAAAGGTAGTCAGGGATTTCCCTTACCCCATTTCCAGTATAAAAATTTTGGCGGGGGGTGGCCATAACTCGGCCAAGGGAAGTGGTATAATATAGCAAAAATTACACAGGGATGAGGTGCCTTTATGTCACGATATCGATTGATACACACCCTAATCGTGCTGATGTTCATGGGGTGTTTTATCTATAGCCTTGTGGTTAAAACTCCACAGGGATTTATCGTAACTTTCTTTGCCGGAGTTATTGGCATTGGATTGATACTACTCAACTTTGCACTCTTTAGACGACCAAAAACTCTAGGAGAAGAAGACATAAAAAAATAGCAGGGATCAATTACCTTGAAGAAAAGGACAAAGCTAAGAAAGAACAAGAAGAGAAAGAAAAGGCACAACAGGCTAAAGCTGAAAAAGCATGCCTTAACATTAAAGGTAATACATCAAGCTCGGGAGAAAAAATCTATCATGTACCGGGTGAACAATTCTATGGATATAGAGTGAGAAGAGAAGAGCATAAGGAAAAACTGTCCCCAACTAAGTTGTGGTCCTAGGCAAAGCCTAGTGTTTTAATGGGTACATGAATTCTTTACAGGTGGGCTAATGTGGGACACCTAATTTACATAGGTGGGCTGACATGGGATACCTGATTTTTCTCAATTGGTCTGATATTGGACTGACTATTTTTCTTAAAGTAACGTTCTTGCTACATCGAAATGAATAAAATTACTTGAAGAAAATAAAGAAGTTGAATTAGTGAAAAACGCTAAAATGTTTCAATACGTTGTTCGTTTCTTCTTCCGTAATGCCGATATAACGCAGGGTAACGGATGGATGAGAATGATGCAGAATCCGTTGCAGCATGGCAATATCCTTCGTGGCTTTGTAAAACCAATAGCCAAACGTTTTTCTTAATGTATGGTTGCCGACATGCTCTACGCCAGCGAACTCTGCGGCTTTATTTAGCTGCCGGTAGGCTTGAGTAGGGGTAATGGGGTGATCTCCCTTCCTGGACGGGAATAAATAGGGACTATGGACGTTTTTGGCGTACTCATAGACCTCCCGCAAGCAATTCGCGATATACATGTCGCGGATTTTTTGCGTTTTGCCTTCCTTGACCCGAAGAATCTTGTTTTGTTTGCCTTTAAGGTCTAGAATCGGCTTCGTAGTGAGCTTGAGTAGGTCCCCGACACGTAGGCCGGTCTCGCAGCCTACAACAAACAGGATGTAATCACGCTCCGAACAATGGCGCTTCAACGCCCATTTCATATCTTCTAACTGCTGCTGATCACGGATCGACTGCACATCTTTTGGTTGCGTCATCTTCATCCACCTTTCTTCATTCAAACCCTTATGTACCAACAATCTGAATGTATGATTTTTTCTTATTTATCAGTATAAAGAGAAAAAATGAGGAAAGTCAATGAAATCAAGGTTTTGAATGTACGTTAATTTATATTATCGTACATTCAAAACCTTGATGAAATATAAACACAGTTCTTTTATCCTCTTTTAATTATTCTTTGTAACTTGATTATTTTTATTGCTAATCCAATATTTAAAGCTGTTAACACAGTGATTATGATGGTTGTTGGATGAATCCATAACCAGATTAATATCATTTTCAGTATCGCTAATAAGGGGTTACTAGACCAATTAATTAGTAGTCCTATAATTACCACACCATTCAATGTACCAACCCAGTTATTCACTTTTTTTAACATACGTATTTCCCTCCCGTTTTTTGTTATTTCTCTGTAAAATTTTTTTAAATACCGAGTATGTTACAGAATCTAAGACGTATTATCATGATGTGGTTTATAATAATCATGCTGCATGGTTTTAACTTGACTAAATATTACCACACGTTCTATAATCAGGTCAAGTAATCATGCAGCATGATTTATTATAGGATGGTGATGAATTTTGAAAAACGAAAGCACCTTATTGAGAAAAATATGTGATATACGGACTGGATACCAAGGAGCTAGAGATCCGGGAGAAACATATCAACTTATCAACTTAACGAACCTTGACGTCAGTGGTTCAATCGACTTCAACAATATAAAGACATTTTCAACTATACAAATGGATGAAAAGTATCTTTTAAAAAAAGGAGAGATATTATTTAAGAAATCACAAAGTAGTCAAAGTAGTCAGTGTGCTGCCGGGTTCTTTAACGGAGGACCAGATAATTTAGTGCCAAGTGCTCATTTTTTTATATTAAGCATTAATGAAAACTCAAAGGATATAGTAATCCCTGAATATGTAGCTTGGTATCTAGGGGAAGATGTGGTAAGGAAATATTTCCAATCAGTAGCAGCAGGAATGGTGACAGCAACTATAAAAAAATCTGACCTAGAGATACTAGAATTAGTCATTCCTCCAATAAACGTTCAAAGAAAACTTATAGAGATTCAAAGGTTAGCTTTAGAAGAAAGAAAAATGATGGAGGAGTTTATTTTTTTAAGGGATAAGCAAGTTAAAAATGCTTTAACAAATCTAGTTTGGCAGGAGTGATTTACTTATGGCTTATAATAGTTCTAAAATTTTACAAAAACTATGGGATATCTCTAATTTATTTCGTGGTTTTATCGATAGTGTAGAGTACAGAAATTATGTATTAAATTTTTTATTTTTTAAATATCTTAGTGATTATTCTAGATACAATCGAAATCTGTATGATGATTGGGAGTCCTTTATACAAGCAAATAAGAACGCAATATATATACCTGAAGATTTATCTTTTGAGTCTATTTATGAACAACGGGAAACTCCAAATATAGGAAAGATTATTAATAGTACATTAAAGAAAATCGAGGGTAAAAATAGCAGCCAATTATATGGAATATTCATCAGTGCAGATTATGCTGTTTTTGATGACCCTAAGAGCAAAAGTGACATTCTAAAAATTTTTATAGAAGAGTTTAAAAAGATAGAATTAGATCCCAAATATTTAACCCCTGACCTTTTTGGAGAACTATTCGAACAAATACTTAATAAGTTTGCCATTGATGCTGGGAAAAAAGGAGCAGATTTCTATACCCCTTTGGAATTGTGTAGATTAGTCTCCAAATTAATAGACCCTCAAGACGGACAGACAATATATGATCCGGTTGCTGGAAGTGGTGGATTGTTAATAGAGACTGCAAAGTTGATTGAAAGCGAAAATTTCTCTTTATATGCCCAAGAACAAAATAAAAACGCTTATATATTATGTAAAATGAATACATTTATGAATGGCATGAATAAAAATATTGGCGGAATAGAATGGGGAGATGTAATTACAGAACCTAAGTTCTTAGAAGAGGAAAAACTAATGAAGTTTGATATTACAGTTGCTTCTCTTCCATGGTGGGAAAAAAGTGAAATGCACCATATTAAGGATTTTTCCCGTTTTAAATGGGGGATCCCACCAAAAGGAAAAGGAGACTACGCATTTATATCACACATTGCTTCTGCAATGAATGATATAAATGGGAGAGCTGCTATAATTATTCCACATGGTGTCTTATTTAGGGGAGGAACAGAGAAAGATATTAGAAGGGCTATGGTTGAAGATAACATTATTGAAGCCGTTATTGGACTTCCACCTAATATGATGTATAACTCGCGTGTTCCAGTAGCACTCTTTATTTTAAAGAAGAATAGAAACAGGGATGACATTTTATTTATTGATGCAAGCCATGAATATGTTAGTGATACACATAGTAATAAATTAAGTCCAGAAAATATAGAGAAAATAGTTTGCACTTACCGAAAGTATGAAACATTAGATAAATATGCTTATGTAGCAACGAAAGAAGAAGTTAGAGAAAATGATTTCAATTTGAACATCCCTAGATATGTGGATACATTTGAAGAAGAAACTGTTGATACAGAAAAGATTATGTTCGAAATTAAAGATTTAACCTATAAGATGAAAAAGGTTAGTGAAACCTTAGATAAATACTTGGAAGAAATACTGTAAGAAAATTTATCAGTATGATGCATTATTTAATTTAAAAGAAGAAGGAATATGCTTAAACATATTCCTTCTTCTTTTATATATTGTATACAAATCTAGTTAACATAAAGCACCTTACCGGAAGCTACTAAACATAGCAAAACCCTGATTTCGGCCAATTTTGGTCAAATTCAGGGTTTTGCTATGTTTGATAAATAACCACAAAATGGGTGTATAGTTTTTCTTGAAAAAATTTGATTATTCACTTTCCGATAAGTCGAGCAAAGAAACCCTTTTTTTGTTTATCTGGGTTAGTATCCGGGTTTTCGTTAGCAGCTGCTATTAACTTTTTCTGTTCCTGGGCTTCTTTAATTGCTTTTGTTAATTGATCATCACGCTCGACACTTCCCCTTTCAAACTTTTGAAGTTGTTCTAATAAGGCTTTATTAAAGTTTTCTTGATTCTCCAAGTGAGTCTTTATTTCTTGATTTTCTTCCCTAAGTACGGCTAATTCTTCACGCATGGCCTTCAATTCTTCCGCAATCATTTCGCCTGCTTTCTTTTCAGGTTCCGGCTTGAATGATTCTCCACCAGTAGCAAAATAATGTTCAATTTGCTTCATGGACCAATTTTGTTCGCGGTGAAGAGCTTGTATCTCTTTGAAGCGTTCTATTCCTTCACGCTTATAGACGTTATAGCCATTGCCGTTCTTTACGTGAGGGATATATTGACGCAGCTCCTTAAACCAGTTCCTAATGACGTTTGGGGTTTCATCAATAAAGCTTGCGACTTCTTTAACGGTAAAGCCTTTATCCAAGTTAATATCACACTTTTCTTCACTTTGGTTTTCACTTTTATTCAAGTTTTCTACCACCTTTCTAATCTGGATCTAAACATGGGTAAGTTGGATTAATGGGATGGATAAGCAAATTTATAAAGGATTATACCTATCATCAACAGCTAAGTATTTATTAATTAATCACGAGCTTAGTTAAATCCTGCTATGAATCTAAGTATAAATGAAAAATCAAGGTTTTTCATAAGTAATAATGAATGTCTAAAAGTTAGAAGAGATGGTGACTTGAAAAAGCGATTTTAAAACTTATTTTAAGTGCTATTTTACACGTATATTATTACTGTTACTTTTCATTTGTTTTGTCGTTTTTTTGTCATAGAAAAAGGGTGCTTATCTAATTTTAGATAAGCACCCTTTTTCTATTTCAT
>NZ_CALIED010000031.1:0-3975 GCF_938022135.1 uncultured Psychrobacillus sp. | reverse complement strand
GTGATGGCTTATCGCTCACCCCGAGGAAAGCGTCCGGCTGGGGCGGAAATCAATTTTACTCTCTGTTTTAAAGATTTCTTTGCATTATAATTCAACCCTACGCTTTAACATAGCCATATTTTTTATTAGTTTTGATTATTTCAAACAAATCTTCTATAATTTAATTTATTAGAGGTGAATTATGAAAAAGAAGCTTATCTATTTTTTTAGTGCTCAGATTATTATAATTTTAGTGATGTTATTAACGACTAAACGTATCGATCTGGAAGCATATACTAATGTTTCCTTCTATATAGGAGGACTTGTCACATTTATTGGTCTAGTTACATATGTTGTATCAGGAGGATTTTTTGATCTTTATGCGTCTGGCTCAAGGAAATTTTTCACTAGAAAACATTTAAAAGATGAGATTGTGAATATGCGACTTCCTTCCGAAGTTTTTTCTTTCTCCCCTAAACCACTATTTGCTTTAGGGTTATCAATTTTAGCTTGTACATGTATAGCGTTACTTTTTTATTATGGATAAATTTGTCCCTTGATTTTTGAGTTTCTTCTATATATAATAATCAAAACTAAATAAAGAGCTTTGATGAAGAAAGTACATTTATAGAGTGTGTTTAGAGAGTCTGCGGATGCTGCAAGCAGATCATACGATAAATGGAATGGGCTTCTGAGCAGTATAAGTGAAAGGTCAAGTAGCTTATACCGTTTCCTTCGCGTTATGAAGAAGAGTGGCTATTTATTTTAGCAAGCTGGGTGGTACCACGGATATTACATCATTCGTCCCTTTTTTAGGGATGCATGATGTTTTTTTATATTCTAAGGAGGAAAATTTTATGAAAACACTTTTTTCGGGCGTCCAGCCTACCGGTACAATTACTTTGGGAAATTATATCGGCGCATTTAGACAGTTTATAGACCTACAAAATGATAACGATTGTATTTTTTGCATCGTAGATCAGCATGCTATTACTGTAGCTCAAGACCCCCAAGAACTTCAAAATCATATTCGTTCGTTGGCAGCCTTATATCTAGCGGTAGGAATAGATCCAGAGAAGTCGATTTTGTTTGTCCAGTCAGAGGTTCCAGCCCATGCAAAAGCAGGATGGATGATGCAATGTATTTCTCACATTGGAGAACTGGAAAGAATGACGCAGTTCAAAGATAAATCAGATGGGAAAGATGCTGTGACTGCTGGATTATTGACTTACCCACCACTTATGGCCGCTGATATACTTCTTTACCAAACAAACATCGTACCTGTTGGCGATGATCAAAAACAACATATAGAACTAACTCGTGACTTGGCAGAACGTTTCAATAAAAGATACGGTAATGTATTAACTATGCCTGAAATCCAGCTTCCTAAGCACGGCGCACGTATCAAATCCCTGCAGGATCCAACGAAAAAAATGAGTAAGTCAGACCCTAATCAAAAAGCAACTATTCGTATTTTAGATACGCCAAAGCAAATAGAAAAGAAAATCAAAAGCTCTGTTACTGATTCAGAAGGAATCGTAGCATTTGATACTGAAAACAAACCAGGTGTCTCTAATCTATTAACAATAGAATCTGCTTTGACGGGTACACCTATTCCAGAATTAGTAGCTAAATATGAAGGAAAAGGTTATGGAGATTTTAAAGCATCTGTTGCAGAAGCTATTATTAATCATCTAGCACCTATTCAACAGAGATACGAGGAATTATTAAACTCATCAGAACTAGATTCCATTCTAGATCGCGGTGCAGAAAAAGCTAACCAATTAGCAAATGAAACACTTGTTAAGATGGAAGCCGCAATGGGTCTCGGTAGAAGACGCTAATCGTTAATCCTAAAATGGATAGACAGAAGATAATAAAATCTTTTGAGTTTAGCATATACATCAGCACTGATTTCCATGAATATCCTAAAGACAGGAAATTTAAATATAGTACTAAATGGGAGCAGCTGATAATTGCTATTCCGTAGCTTATTAGAAAAATTAGTAGTCTCATTATTATCACGTCCTTCATAAAACATATGAAAAACCGTTCCTAAACTTTCGTCTAGGAACGGTTTTTTTGAAGATTATTTTAATGGCTCTTCTGATACTAGTTGAAGTTCATGTAATCCAAAGTCAGTACCATAAGTTACATCATAGTTTTTCACTGCCTTGTTAACTACATAAATTGCGCTACGGAATTGAGTAGGAATTACTGGAACTTGCTCTGACATGTATACTTGGAAATCACGGAATGCTTGCGCACGTTTTGCAGAGTCAAATGCATCCGGTGAATCGATAGCTGCTAATAATTCATCTAATTCAGGTGAAGTAAAGCGGCTATAGTTAAATGCTGAGTCTTTTCCATATAAGCCTAGTGGTGATGGGTTTGTACCTGTTCCCCAAGCTCCCATGTAAATATCAATTTCAGGGTCATCTGCTTCTACTTTATCATAGAAAGAGTTCATTTCGATTAAACGACCAGATGTTAATACAACCTTTAGACCAACGTCTCTCCAGTTTTGAATCCAATATGCAGCCATTTCTTCAGCTGTAACGTCTCCTGACATACCTGCATAATTAATCTCTAATTTTTCGCCTTCTGGAGTTTCACGGAATCCGTCTCCATCGATATCTTTATAACCAGCTTCGTCTAATAATTGTTCTGCTTTTGCTGGATCATACTTTATGCCCTCTAAAGTGTCATCATAGAAAGAAGCAAATGCTGGTGGTATTAAACCAGTTGCACGAGTTCGTAAATTATCGTAATATGCTTCATTTACAGACTCTACATCTAAAGCATATCCCATTGCCATACGTAAGTTTAGATTAGCCATTTTAGCATTTGGATCCATTGTACTTAATTTAGTTTTAGTGTCAAACTTACCTAATTTAAATCCAAGGTAGGAATAAGATAACTCTGGTTGAACAAGTACAGAAGCATTTTTAAAGTCTTTTACTTCCGCATACTTCGTTGCTGGTAATGATCCAGCTGTCATATGATATTCACCAGTTTCTAACGCTTTAGAGATTGAGCTAGAAGGTACTACTTTTAAAAGTACGCCATCCAACTTAGGCTCTCCTTTAAAGTAATGTTCATTTTTTACAAATTGAACAGATTCACCAGGAATAATTTTTTCAAATTTAAATGCACCTAAAGATAATGGGTTTTTACGAACTGGGTCAGATTCTAACAATTGTCCTACTGGAATATCTTTTAAAATATGACTTGGTTCAGCAGAACTCCATAGACCATCTCCACCTGAATAAATTGCTGGAGATAATTTTTTAAAGGAAATTTCTAATGTAGTTTCGTCAACCTTTTTTAATCCAGAAATTGTATCAGCAGTTCCTGCATTATACTCTTCTGCACCAATGATATTTTTAAAATCTCCGTCATAACGAATACCTTGATAGTCTGGGTGTCCAATGATTAAATATGGAAGCATAACATCTTCAATTTTCAAAGGCTCGCCATCTGACCATTTTACACCTTCACGGATTTTAATTGTTGCTTTGTTTGTATTAGGGTCTGCTTCAAGTGTAGCAATACCTCTGTCATCAATTAAAAAGTCACCATCTACAGAGAAAATGGAATTACTAGCGTAATCTAAAATATCTGCATCTACACCATTTTGATATAATACTAGAGAGAAGATCCCTTCAAAAGGAGTATCTGTTCCTAATGCAACCTTTAAAATTCCGCCATCAATTGCATCTCCCTCATGCTCAACCTTTTGAGAAAATTCTGAAGTACCTTCTTCTGCAGCAGGTTCTTCCTCTTTATCTTCTTCTTTATCCTTATCGTCCTCAGTCTTTGCCGGTTCTGTTGTTCCTTCAGTATTTGAGCCTGAAGATTCTTCGTCGTTGTTACATGCGCCTAACACAAGCATAAATGCTATTAGTACAGCTAATAATGTCCAAAGCTTCTTATTCATCCTTTTTCCTCCTTTTTATATATCTTTGCCCGTACTTAAATCGAAACAAGTATGGA
>NZ_CALIED010000030.1:0-23719 GCF_938022135.1 uncultured Psychrobacillus sp. | reverse complement strand
CCATCACCCATCGCTTACGCGCGTGGTTGTGAGGTCTTATCTGTCTCACTCATCCCGTAGGAGTCGCCGTCTGGGGCTCCAATCAATAAATGGGAACAGCTTTAATGCATCGATAAGTGCTTATAAATTTACTAGCATAAATAAGGCAAAAAAACTGTACCCAATCTCAATTTTATAATCTTAATAGTCATATGAATGTCCTTTTATAATGTTTACAGTCACTATAAAAAAGAATTATTAGTCAAAATCCACCAATAACTTTAACAAAGCTAATAAAAAAAGTAACCAAAAGAATGCGAGCATTCTTCCGATTACCTTTATTTACAATTCCCTATTTGTCTGGGATCTATACCTTATAGTAGGTTATATAGCTTTATATGCTCATATTTGTCTTGGAACCAGCGAGTTGCAAATTCATTTTCAAATAAGAATACATAGTGATCATAACGATCTTTTACTAGCATGCTTCTTGGACCTGTCATCGATTCTTTTACATCTTCTTCGTTTTCAATCCAACGAGCTACCTTCGATCCAATTGGCTCCATACGAACTTCTACATTATACTCGTTTTTCATACGATGCTCGAATACTTCAAACTGAAGCTGTCCAACTGCACCAAGAATTACTTCTTCTGTATGAAGTGTTTTGTAAAATTGAATTGCACCTTCTTGTACAAGCTGCATAATACCTTTATGGAAATGCTTAGATTTTAATACATTTTTAGCAGTAACCTTTACAAACATTTCTGGAGTAAATTGAGGAAGTTTTTCATAATTAAATGCTTTTTTCCCTCCAACAACCGTATCGCCAATCTGATAATTTCCAACATCATAAAGACCAATAATATCTCCAGCTACAGCCGTTTCTACTGTCTCACGATCATCAGCTAAAAATTGAGTAGACTGAGTGACTTTAAACGTTTTTCCAGTACGTGCCAGAGTAACAGTCATTCCGCGTTCAAATTTCCCCGAAACGATACGTACAAATGCAATTCGATCTCGGTGAGCAGGATTCATATTCGCTTGAATCTTGAATATAAAACCGGAGAAATCTTCGTTCAAAGGATTTACTTCTTCTTCAACATCAGTCATTCTCGGCTGTGGAGTTGGAGCAAACTGAAGATATGTTTCTAAGAAGGTTTGCACACCAAAGTTAGTTAATGCACTACCAAAAAATACAGGTGTTAAATCACCAGAAAGTACTTTTTCTTTATCAAAATCATTCCCTGCTTCGTTTAACAACATAATATCTTCCATAGCTTGCGTATAATAAGATGTTTCTTTCATAGAATGATCGACAGCTAATTCTCCCTCATCATCTAATGGAAGATATTTTTCAGATTCCTCTGTGCGGAATTGCTCAATTCGATGATTGTAGCGATCATAAATCCCTAAAAATTCTTTTCCCATACCAATCGGCCAATTCATTGCATAAGATTGAATTCCAAGTACTTCTTCTAGCTCCTCCATTAATTCAAGAGGTTCTTTACCTTGTCGGTCTAGTTTGTTAATGAAAGTAAAGATAGGAATACCGCGCATGCGACAAACCTTAAATAGCTTTAATGTTTGAGCCTCTATCCCTTTGGCAGCATCTACAATCATCACTGCACTATCCACAGCCATCAATGTTCGATAAGTGTCTTCACTAAAATCCTGATGTCCAGGTGTATCTAATATATTTATACGACAATTATTAAAGTCAAATTGCATAACAGAGGATGTTACAGAAATCCCACGTTGCTTTTCAATTTCCATCCAGTCTGAAGTTGCAAATTTCCCCGATTTTTTCCCCTTTACTGTACCTGCATCACGAATAGCTCCTCCAAAATATAAAAGCTTTTCCGTTATAGTCGTTTTACCAGCATCCGGGTGGGAAATTATTGCAAAGGTTCTTCTCTTAAGTATTTCTTCTTGTAATTGTTTGTCCATATTTGTATATCTCCTTCTTATTCACTTTTTTATCATATGGATTTACTAGCAAAAATACAAGTAAAAAAAGAACTAGCAGACAATTTTACAAATTAATCGTAAAAATGTCTACTAGTATCCATTACAGAATTTCAGATTGTATATAAGAATACAATAGCTTCGCTGTATTTTCTAATGATTGAATATGAGTTCTTTCATATGCATGCGATGCTTCAATTCCTGGTCCAAACAATGCATGCTTGACATCAAAACCTGCTCTTATTGCAGCAGAAGCATCAGAACCATAGTATGGATAGATGTCTAACTTATAATCGATCCCTTCTGCCTTAGCTAGTTCTACGAGGTTTCGGGTTAATTCATAATGATACGGCCCAGAGGAATCTTTTGCGCAAATGGACACAGTATACTCATCCGAGGTTTGTCCATCGCCTATTGCACCCATATCGACTGCTATATATTCCACTGTTTGTTCTGGAATGTTAGAATTGCCTCCAAATCCAATTTCCTCATTATTAGAAATATAAAAGTGTGTTGTATAAGGAATCGTCCATTTATTTTCCTTAATAGCTTTCATTAGTTGGAGTAAAAGGGCAGTACTTGCTTTGTCATCTAAATGACGTGACTTGATAAAGCCAGATTCCGTTTGCTCAAATCGAGGATCAAATGAAACAAAATCCCCGACCTCTATACCTAACTCTCTTGTTTCACTAGCACTTTTTACTTTCTCATCCACTCGTACCTCAATGTTTTGCTCATCACGAGCGAGCGTAGTCGCATTTTTATAGACATGAACTGTTGTTTGATGCATGAGAATGGTGCCCCGTATTTTTCTTCCATCTGCTGTATGGATTGTACAATACTCACCTTCTACTGCGTTCCAATTAAAGCCACCTACCATTGCAAGCTTCAATCTGCCAGAAGACTTCACTTCCTTTACCATAGCTCCCAAAGTATCGGTGTGTGCTGTCAGTAAACGATGTTTAGTATCATTTTCTCCTAGAATGGTGGCAATAAGTGCTCCCTTGTTAGTTCTAATATAATTAACATCAATATCCTTTAAAAACTGCTCCATAAAGTCCATGATGTCCTTTGTATATCCGGAAGGACTAGGAATTTCCACTAATTGTTTTAGCAAAGAGACAGTCTCTTGCTCTTGAAATTTGTATGACATAATGACTCCTCCTTTGTTCTTACTCCATCTTATCAAAATCTTGTATTTTCAGATACCTTTAAATAGGCTAATATAAGAAGTATCTAATCTGATAGGAGGTGGGAAAAATGGAATATATTAATACTACGAAAGATAAAAATAAATTGTTTTTCATTATTTTTTCCTGTTTTACCGTTTGTCATATTATTCTGGCAATACTTTTACATAACAAGGACCTATTAATTTATCTTTATGCTGGGATTGTATACCTACTCATATTGTCGTTGTTATGTTGGTTAAACTCAGAGAACCCAATTATCCAATACATTTTGTTTATAACACTCAACGTTTATCTATTAATATTGAATATATACAGTGACAGCGTAGTTATGATTGTATTTTTTATTTACCCAATATACATCGCAGTCATCTATTCCAATATAGGTCCTAGAATATTATTATTCTTTATAACTATCATTGAAATTCTTGGACTCATCTATTATAAAAATGATGACTATACATATATTTTGTCCTCAGAAGATTTAATTGCTTTTATACTACTTTTAGCTATACTTATTTTCACTTCCATCTTAAATACATACTTTGACCGTAAATATTGGAATAAGATTTCTGAACTAAATACTTCTATGAGAAAAGAGCAATATTCGCGAGAAAGTTATTTACAGCTTTTTTTTGACAACGCGAAGGATAGTATTACTGTATTTGATAAAGACAATAAAATAATAGAGGTAAATCCTGCCTTTGAGGATTTATATGGTTGGAAAAGAGAAGAAGTAATAGGAAAAAGTGTTTCTATTTTGTCTCCGCAATATCAGCTAGATGAAGCACGGAAACAAGAGGTATTAAAAGGGGCCAGCTATCATTTCCTCGAAACTACCGATCGAAAAAAAGATGGAACTTATTTTGATGCCCAAATCACTTTTTCTCCTATTTATGATTACCAAAACGAGCTCATTGCTCTTTCTATAATTAGTAGGGATGTTAGCTTTAAAAAAGAAACCGAAAATTTATTACTACAATCAGAAAAGCTAAAAGTTGCTGGAGAAATGGCTGCTGGAGTAGCTCATGAGATTCGAAATCCTATAACAGTTATATCTGGCTTTATGCAGATTATGAATGGGGACCCTACCCAGCCCTATTACCGTTACACGAAAGTAATTGAAAACGAAATTGAAAGAATCAATTACATTATTAGTGAATTCCTAGTTTTAGCAAAGCCACACGCAAAATTGCCAAAGAAGTATGATTTAACTCAAACATTAGATGACCTTCTCGTTTTGTTTCAACCCGAGATTAACTTGAATGGGATATTTTTGACGACTGATATTATAAAAGGTCCGATACACCTTTACGGTGAGGAAGGTCAGATGAAGCAAGTACTTATTAATCTAGTGAAAAATGCGATAGAGGCAATTTCTGACAATGGTAAAATCCATATTAGCTGTTCCATCGAGCCCCAGGATATCATCCTTATTAAAATTAGAGACAATGGAGTAGGAATGGACAAACAGGTTGTTGAGAAAATTTTCGATCCGTTTTTCTCTACTAAGATTAACGGGACTGGCCTTGGAATGATGATTTCCGAAAAAATTATTGCTGAACATGGTGGAACGATTGCCATTGAAAGCCAAAAAGGACAAGGAACTACGGTAACTATTCAGTTACCTTATACTTCAAACATAGAGGCTACAGACTAGTCTCTTCTTTTTATATCCGTTGCATCAAAGACTTACATGACTAAGTAAAAATACCTTGAGAAGTGAATCTCAAGGTATTTTTACTTAAGTAGGAGTTCGCTAATTCTCAAAAATGAAAAGCTAGTTATCATCCAATTTATAAGAATTAAAGATCCTCATATAATTTTATATTTGCGAAGCCAATAGCTTAAATCCCGGAACGTCTTCCACACGAAGAGGCTTAGAATAATAGAAACCTTGGACAATTTCACAATTATGCAGCTTTAAAAACTGGATGACTTCCTCTGTTTCCACCCCTTCCGCTACTACTTCCAAACCAAGACTTTTGCCTATTTTTATAATAGAGGACACTATTACTTCGTCTCTTTTTTCTATGATCTGATTCATAAAGACTTGATCTATTTTTAAAGTGTGAATAGGGAGTTCCTTTAAATAACGGAAATTTGAAAAGCCGGAACCAAAATCATCCATTGCAATTCGAACACCGTGTTGTTTTAATTCCTCCAATATACTAGACAGCTTGCTTAGATTTTTCATTAGAATGTTTTCCGTAATTTCCAGTTCTAGAAAATGTGCTGGAAGCCCTGTCTCATGAAGAATATATTTTACATTAGCTGTAAAGTCATTTTGATCTAACTCAACTGGACTTATATTCACAGATATTGTACTAAAAGACAATCCCTCTTTTAACCATTGTGTAGCTTGCTTACATGCTTCCTTAAGAACATACCTACCAATCGGAATAATTAGCCCTGTCTCTTCTGCAAATGGAATATACTCATTCGGAGGAATAATATTTTTTCCCTTTCTATTCCATCTAATAAGCGCTTCATAGCCTTGAACCTTGTTGGTAATTAGGTTTAATTTCGGTTGGTAGACTAGAAAGAATTCGTTCTTTTTAAGTCCCATCCGAATATCACTCTCTAAAGACAATTTATCTATATATCCTTTTTCATATTCAGATGTGTACAAGACTGCTGTTCTCTTCCCTTTATCTTTCGATTCATTTAACGCTAAGTCTGCAGCTCTATGTAAAGCATTATAACTATCTCCGTGTTCCGGAAAGCAGGAAATTCCAATAGAGCATGAAATGTATAACTCCATTTCATGAATGCTAAAAGGCTTTTCAATTTCTTTTAATAACAGTTGGGCATTACTTAATGAGTCCCTACAAGAAAAATAGTTATCCTCCAAAAGAATAACAAACTCATCCCCACCCATCCTATAAATCTTGGCGCCTTCGTTATAGAATTTTTTCATTCTTTTAGAAACCTTTTGTAATAGCAGGTCTCCTGTAACATGACCTAATGAGTCATTAATATTTTTAAATCGGTCTAAATCAATATATAGAAAACTAAACTTTTCCTTTAATTTTATCTTAAGCTGGATATCCCTATTTAATGCTGCAGTATTGTATGTATTTGTTAAGTGATCCTCGTACGCTAGCTCTGATAACTTCCTTCTAGTCTTTTCTATTTCCGTAATATCATTTCCTATTCCTATAGCGCCCATTATCTCACCTTCTTTTTCAATAGGTGAGATCGTGATATGAATACATTTAGGCCCAAACCACTCTTTATAAGAAACTTCCTTCCCTAAAAAGACCTTTGAAATATTCTGCTTAAATCTATCAGATATTTCCTTCGGAAAATAATCCATCGTCCGATTAAAGGATTGATATGTTTGTTCCGCAAACAGTTCATTGGAAGGATGAATCATCGGAATTCCTCTTTCCAAAAAGTACTCTGTTGCTATCTTTCCAGTTAGTAGGGTAAAATTCAACTCTTTATCTAATCTAAAAATTAAGTTGTTTACATGTCTCACTACAGTATCAAATGAATTAATGATATTATTCTTTAAACGTAGCTCATTTTCTTTTTCAAGTGTTATATCTGTCCGAATACTTAAAAAGTATGTACCTTGTTCAATTGTATTAATAGGTAAAATATAAGTCTTCACCCAATACAATTGTCCATTTTTACGTTTGTTACATATTTCACCTTCCCAAGTTTGTCCTTTAAGAATCGTTTTCCACAATTCTTCAAAAAATTCAGACGGGTGGGTGAAGGAATTAATAACTCGATGAGTTTTTCCGATTAATTCTTTACGAGAGTAACCAGAGATCTCCGTAAATTTGTCATTTACATATAATATTTTTCCAGCATGATCAGTTAAAGCAATAATCATGGTTTCATTTACTGCATAGCTCATCAGATTCATTTTATAAAATGTATCTTCAAGTTTTTCTTCCAGTAGGTTAATATTTGACAACGACTCTTTATGTAAAGCATCTTTTACTGTGAGCAATAAATCTTTGGACCCTGTTCCAAATATGGACTCCATTACTTGTCCTCCATTTTAAATTTATCGTAAAAACACAACTCCCTCAATTCAAATAGTAGTAAAAAAGATATAAATTGTCAATATATCATTGATATAATTGGATTATGTAATGTCACCATTTGTCCATAAAATAATTATAACGCACTAAAGGTGCGACAATTTTATATCATCGCACCTCCAAAAAATACTATTATTTTAATAAACTTCTTACTAGCTTTATTTTGTTCTTATAAGGCGGGAATGCTACATTAAGAGGTATAGTCGTGCTCTTCTTCACAATAGATTTCTGATGAGTAAATAATTCAAAGCTCGCTAGCCCATGATATGCACCCATTCCAGAGTTTCCTACCCCACCAAAAGGTAAATGTGCACTACCTGCATGCATGATAGTATCATTTATACAACCGCCTCCAAATGAAAGCTCTTCTAGGAAATAGTTTTGAGCTCCCTCATGCTCACTAAACATATAGGCAGCTAAAGGTTTAGGGAATTTTCTAATCTGATGAATAATATCAGGTAACTCTTTGTAAGTGATTACTGGTAAAATTGGTCCGAAGATTTCCTCTTGCATTGATGGACTAGAAAATTGCACACCATCTAGAATAGTAGGCTCAATATATAAATCTTCCTTATCTGATTTTCCACCAAAAATAATCTGGTCCTTTTCTTGTACAATCATTTTTTGTAGTCGTTTAAAATGATTGGTATTAACTATCCTGCCGTAGTCTGTACTTTCTTGTACATTTTCTCCATAAAAATGATGAATGGCTTCCTGTAATTTTTCAATCAGCTTGTCTTTTACCGGCTCCTCTACTAATAAATAATCAGGTGCAATACAAGTTTGTCCGGCGTTCACTAATTTACCCCAAATTATACGTTTAGCGGCTAAATCTAAGTTAGCTGTGTGATCGACAATAGCCGGGCTTTTCCCTCCTAATTCTAAAGCAATAGGAGTGAGTCTTTTAGAAGCTGCTTCCATTACTACCTTCCCTACATTTACACTACCTGTAAAGAAAATAAAATCAAATGGAGCATGGATTAAAAGGGATGTTTCTTCTTTCTCTCCTTCCACGACTCTTATATAATGCGGATGAAATGCCTCTGCAACAATCTTTTTCACTATATTAGTAGTGTGAGGAGTAGTTTCCGAAGGTTTAATCATGGCACAATTACCGCCAGCAATTGCACCAATTAACGGTTCCATTACTAATTGAAAAGGATAGTTAAATGGGGCAATAATTAATACAGTTCCATAGGGTTCACTAATAATCTGACTTTTAGATGGCATTAAGGCCATTGGAGTCTTCACCTGTTTAGGTTGCATCCAGTGCTCCAAATTTTTGTTCATGTTTGAAATACTTTCATATATTAAGCCTATTTCTGTCGTATAGGACTCAAACTCACTCTTTCTCAAGTCCTTATAAAGAGCTTCAATTACTTCAGTTTCATACTTCTTAATCGTTTTTTTCAACACTTCTAATTGTTCGATTCGAAACTTCGCGGATTTTGTTATGCCTGAGTAGTAAAATGCATGATGCTCCTCTAACATAATATCCAACTGCTGTGAATTAAATTTCACATAAATCATCTCCTCATCGACTTTGTTTTGTAGTAAAACTTCTTTAGTGCTAAAAGACCTTCTTGCTAAAGCATACTATTTTTTTCAAGTAGACGAAAGAAATTGGATTTTCTACCTAGTACATTAAATGATTCAAAAATGGCATACTACTTTTAAAGGATGAGTTATAAAGTAATCTTTTTAACCGTTCTTTAACCAATCCTGTCTTATGAAAAGTTTTAATTTCGTAATTAGTGTTTGATGGAGCAACAAATTGGGGTATATAAAAATCAAATGAATTATTTAAAAGCTTTTAAAAAGGAGAGGAAATATAATGACTGAAACTCAAACATGGTGGGAACCTATTTTTCAAGGACCAATGTCCATAGGTTTAAACAAGGAACGTTTACAAAATGAACTAGAAGAGGAAACTTTTTTATATTTCCAACAAAGTGACTCTACCATAACCGAAACCACAACAATCGAATAGATTATTTTCTAAAAGTCAGTATTTTTATTTTGAATTAGTAAGGTATCGTAGTACTTAGAACATTTAGGAGGAGAGTCCGATGATTCTCCTCCTTTTAATATGCAGATCAACGCTCTTATATTTTTTATTCTTTACAATACTTTAGAAATAATGTACCTAGTCATGTTGATAACATATAAAAATCATTCTATTTATATGAATGGAAAAGAGGGATAAAAACTTCGCTTACAATCATGTAAATTACCAATTGATAAGCGAAATAAATTGTACTAATAAATCATTTAACTAAAAAGACTGCAAACAAACTTCAATTTCAGTTTGTCCACAGACTTTCATACGATATATTATGTTGTTGTACCTTTAATTTTAGTTTCTGGAGCTGTTTCTTCTGGTGCTATATCTTCAAAGGTTTCATTTGCTTCTTCTAAGTCTCTCGTTCGGTGAGCGAGACGAGATGCTGCGCTAGCAGCGATACTTGCAACTAAATCATCTAAAAAGGTATGAATACTTCCGCCCTTCTTTGTATCTAGTTTAGATATAATACCTATTTTATTCTTGTCTAGATGCCCAAACGTGGTGACGGCTATACTTCCGTATGTAAATACAGCGCCTAATGCGATTGTTTCATCTACTCCGAACAAACCTTCATCTGCTTCTACAATTTGCTGAAGAGGAGCAGAAAGCATTTTCTTCTCAGCAAGCTCATCTAATTCAATACCAACTAAGATGGCATGCTGCATTTCTCTTTTTTTCATGACACTCTTGATCGACTCAATACAATGTTCGATTGTTAATCCTTTATTATAAGGAAACTGCATTTCATACACGATTTTAGCAACCTCTTCGATGGTAACCCCTCTACGTTTTAAGGCATCTAACGTGGCTTGCTCTACTGTTCTCGAATGCACTCTTAATGATTCATTTTCCAAAAAAATAACCTCCTTATAATCTAACAATGTAAAACAATCCTTGTGAACTCCTCTTATTATACCTCTTTACCAGTATATGATACAATTTCTATATAACATGACAACGAGGTGTAAATATGAATCGAGGCACATTACAAGATACAACAATTTACAGTAAAGCGTTAGATGAAGAGATCCAGTTATTAATTTATTTACCTCCCAATTATTCACCATTATACAAATACAGTGTTTTAATCGCATCAGACGGAAAAGATTACTTTCAGCTTGGCAGAATATCCCGGATTGCAGATGAGTTATACGAAAACCGGGAAATAGAAAACTTAATAATTGTGGGCGTGCCTTATAAAAATGTAAAAGATCGCCGAAGTAAATATCATCCAGAGGGAGAGCAACAGCTTGCGTATTCACGGTTTATAGCACAAGAGCTAGTTCCTTATATTGATGAAAATTATCCCACTTATCAAATTGGAATGGGGAGAGCTCTAATAGGTGATTCACTGGCAGGAACAATTTCTTTACTTACTGCTCTAAGATATCCAAACACCTTTGGCAAGGTCATCCTTCACTCCCCTTTGGTTAATGAAGAAATATTAGAAAAAGTGGAAAATCATAAAGAAGTAAGTGCCTTTTCCATTTATCAAGTAATAGGAAATGAAGAAACAGCAGTTAAAACAGGAGACGGACTACTCACTGATTTCCTTACACCTAATCGACAACTGCATGATATGCTAAAAAATAAAGGAGTTTCTACCTTTTACGACGAATTAAATGGAGACCATACATGGAAGCTTTGGCAGCCAGATATTAAAAGATCTCTGCTAAACAATTTCAGTCTGTAGGGTATTTTTGATATAATAGAAATATATTGTAAGATAATTATAAGGAGGTCATGATTATGAAATACGGTATTGTTGCTTTTCCATCAAAAAAGGTACAAGATTTTGCAAACTCTTATAGAAAGCGTTATGATCCCCATTATGCCCTAATTACTCCTCATATGACATTGAAGGGAGTTTTTGAGGCAGATGAAGCCCAAATTAAAACAATAGCTGACCATATTAATGATATAGCTAAAAAACATAAGCCTTTTACTATGAAAACTACAAAGGTAAGTTCTTTTGCACCTGTAACAAATGCCATCTATTTTAATGTTCAATCTACTCCAGAGCTAGAGAAGCTTCATGAGGATTTAAATTCTATTGAATTTCATGATGACGAAACGTATTCATTTGTTCCTCATATTACTATTGCACAAAAACTTAGTGGAAGTGAACACGACGATATTTTACCTCAATTAAAAATGATTGGTGCACAGTTTGAGGAAGAAATTGACCGAATTCACCTGTTGTACCAATTAGAAGACGGTTCATGGACCGTATATGAAACATTTAGATTGTCTGGAGCTGAGTAAACTTGGTATTTGCAAAAATTGTTGAAACAGAGAAAGAATATGAGGATGCTATTCATATAAGAAGAAAAGTATTCGTAGAGGAACAAGATGTTCCTCTACATTTAGAGTTAGACGAATATGATATGAAATCGACGCATTTTGTAGCCTATGATGGAGACACTCCTTTTGGAGCTGGCCGCATCCGTATTGCAGAGCCCCATGTCGGTAAAGTAGAGCGAGTATGTATCTTACCAGAGTATAGAGGGAAGCATTTAGGTAACTTGATGATGGATTGTATGGAGAAATATGCATTGGATCATCAATTTAAAAAGCTAAAGCTTAATGCTCAAAGTCAGGCGCTACCTTTCTATGAAAAAAGAGGATATACTATTACATCCCCAGAATTTCTGGAGGCTAATATTCCTCACCGAGCTATGGAAAAAGAATTATAATCCTACATAAGCAAAACCCGCTAACATACCGTTAGCGGGTTTTGCTTTTTGCTTAAATATAGGTATTTACAAAATGACCTTTACCTGATATTTCTGCAATAATAGGTGATAAATTGACGGGGTTAGGTTGGATAAAGCCTTTGTATAATGGCAAGCTAGAAAGTTCCTTATTACCCGATAATTGCTTCTCTTCTTTTTGTTCTACATCTTCATTTTGTTGAAGGTTTGTTAAGTGATTATCAAAAAGTGATTTCATTTTAACTGATTGAACATTGCTGATTTGAGCAAAATTATATTCTTCCATTTGCATTCGATTAGCATAAATTTGTGACTGCAAAGGTTGAACTGGAATAATATACCCCATTCTTATCCACCTCCATTATAAACTCTATGCTCTTTACCCCATTTGAAATTACCTTAAACCTCTTTTTTAAAAAAATTACAACATTTTTTCAATATCAGTTAAACTGATGGAACTTCCTTTTTGGAGGATAGAGTTCGTCAGCTGATCTTCTAATTCTTTAGAAACAGGTTTGTTAGCTACCCTACCTACTTTTCTTACGATTTTTCTAACTTGATGTTCATCAGTAAAATCCGCATTTGAAATAGCGTTAGCTAATGTAAAAAGCTGATCCATTGATACGCCAGTTTTATTCTCAATCGCTCTAAAAAAAGAATTTTGCATGTATTTTCCCCCTCGCATTATTTATATCCAGGTGTTAAGGGAGAAAGGTGCTTCCTACTATTATTAAAAGAATGAATAACACTACAAGCAGAACAAATGCGTTAGAACCTTGAAAACCACCGTATCCTCCACCATCATAACCTCCGCCATAGCCATAGCCGTAACCACCACCATAGCAAAAACTTTCGCCACCACAATAGCCGTACATATCTTTCCCCCCTTCCTTTCAACTTATAGTATGCAAAGGGGTAAGAGGAAGTAGGGCATTTTAATTAGTAGGTGGTTTTCCGTTTCTGAAATATAAAGGCTCCAATGATACCAAATAAGATTGCTGCGCTAATACCTGAACTAGTTACTTCAAACATTCCTGTTATTACTCCAACTAATCCGTGCTTCTCGGCTTCGGCCAACGCTCCATGAGTTAATGAATTTCCAAAAGAGGTAATTGGTATAGTTGCACCAGCTCCAGCAAAATCGATGAGAGGCTCATATAAACCAAACCCATCTAGAATCGATCCTGTAACAACTAATCCACTTAACGTATGGGCTGGCGTAAGCTTAAATGCATCCATTAAGATTTGCCCAACTACACATATTAATCCACCTACTACAAAAGCTGTAATTAATGATGATATCATATTATCCCTTCTTCTCCATTCGACATTCTATGGCATGTGCTATACAAGGGATTGTTTCCCCTTGTTGATAAGTTAAAGGGGACAATAGAGCCCCTGTAGCTACTAACAATACTCGGTTAAACGTTCCTTTTTTAAGTTGACTATAAATATGGCTAAAGAATACAGAGGCGGAGCAACCAGGACCACTCGCTCCAGCATTAAAAAATTGGTTGTCTCCGTAATATTGAGCACCAGCATCCTGTAAAATAACTCCACTATTCTCGTCTTGGAACATTTCTTTTAATATAGAAAGACCTATTTTCCCAAGATCGCCAGTCATAATTAGATCATAGTCAGTCATTTTGCTATTCGTATTTTTCAGATGCCTTTCAATCGTATCTCTCGCAGCAGGAGCCATTGCAGCTCCCATATGAAGCGGGTTCGATTGCTGGCCATCCACAACTCTGCCCATAGTAGCATGAGTAATATAAGGAGCATTTTTAGCCTTACTTTGTAATAATGCAAAAGCAGCTGCAGTTACTGTCCATTGAGCTGTTTTTGGTTTCTGTGCTCCGTATTCTAATGGATATCTAAACTGTCTTTCTACAGAAGGGTGATGACTGGAGGCGCCGGCAAGAACGTTCTTAGCATTTCCAGACTCTAGCATAAGAGATCCAATGATAACTGCCTCCATTGAACTCGCACATGCAGAAAAAACACCAAAATAAGGAATAGCAAGCTTTCTTGCAGCAAAGTTAGAAGGCGACATTTGATTTACTAAGTCCCCTCCGATTAGCAAGTCAATATTATCCATTTTTTCATGTGCTTTTTTTACTGCCGTAGAACAAGCCTTTTCAATAAACCGACTTGCTGCCTGCTCATATGTTTCATTTGTTTCTTTTTCAGTTTCCAGTATTTCATCAAAACCTTCGGCAAATGGACTTGATTTTTCGACCGGACCAACTATTACTCCGGCACTTGCAATACTAGGTCTTTGCGTAAATGAAATTGTTCCACCGGTATTTACCACGAGACCACTCCCAATTTAACTAAAATAGTTTTAATTAATGCCACTAAAAAGGCTGAAAGCACTCCAAACACAATAACGGATCCTGCAAGCTTAAACATATTGCCACCTACACCTAAAACGTATCCTTCTGTTTTATGCTCAATTGACGCCGAAATAACAGCATTACCAAAGCCAGTAACAGGTACCGCTGATCCCGCTCCTCCAAACTGAGAGATTTTTTTATATAAACCTGTCCCTGTTAAGATCATGGCGATAAAGATCATCGTTGCTACGGTCGGATTACCAGCAGTCTTTTCAGTAAAAGGAAAAAAACGTATATAGAAAAAAGTAATTAGTTGTCCAACCGTACAAAATATTCCTCCAACTAGAAATGCTTTAAGACAGCTCATAAATAATGGGGCCTTAGAGGTTTGCTTATCGACGATTTTTTGATATTGTTTTTGATCCATCATGTCTCTTCCTTCGATAGGGATTTAATGTCACTAATTGACTTTTTTAATTCGTCATTTTTCTTCTTCTTTTCTACTATTTTTTCTATTTCCCATTTAATTTTTATATCTCCTGTAACGATTACTTCTTTATCTGGAAACTCTTTTTCAATTGCTTTTTTTACTTCATCTTCTATTTTAACTTTTTGGAAACGTTTGAACCTCGGAATATCTATTGCAACAACCACATCATTGTTATCAATTACACTTTGATATCCGGCAATCTTATCCTGCTCCTTAAGGACTTGCTCAAGTTTTGAGGTATCTCTGTCCGAATACACCTGATCTTTAGAGCTAGAACAAGCCGTCAATAATAAAGACAACAGTAGAATATACACTATTTTGCGCATTTGGCTATTTGCTCCTCTTTTTTTAGGTTAGTATGTACGCAGACTTTTTAAATATACAAATGGAACTGAGCTATTTGCCCTTGTTCAATTAGAACCCTCAACATAAATTACTAAAGAAAGAAGCAAAGGAGGTGAAACAAAATGGGTTGTGGAAATGTAGATGACTTTAATGGTCATGATAGAACTAAACGTTGCGTATGTGATGTAGTTCGAGCTATCAAGGATATACAAGATCAAGCAGAAAATAATTGCGGTCCATGTCCAACTAGTTGCTTTTTAGAGCCACTTGGAGGACTTGTAAGTCCATCAAGAAATCAAGCAGATACACGTGTTTTTATGTTATTGACAAAAGATGGTGATCCTTTCAAAGCCTTCTTCCGTGATTTAACACCTAGACCAAATGATAATGATTGTGTATCAGTATTTTTCCGTGTAGAAGATATTTTTGATGATTGCTGTGCTACCTTAAGAGTTTTAGAGCCACTTGATGCTCATAGGAAAGGGATCAATCTATTGAATGGTGATGGTACTAAGATTGACCTAAAACAAATTTGTAAAGTCCGTAATTTCGATTTAACTGGTAGCTGTGTAACTGTAGATTTAAATTGTTTCTGTGGAATTGAATGTGTAGCAGATGTATTCTTAGATGTGTGTGACTGATCGTCTTCCAATATTGTAGTGTCTTTTCCGTTCGGTTACTCACCGAACGGGTTTTTTTCATGTGTCAAAGTATAATTTTCTCTTGTATAGTCCCTGCACTCGTTAACCTCTGTAAACAATGCCATATACTAATCCTGGTAAACAAAAAAGACTACCTATATAAGGTAGCCTCAAACTATTTCAATATACTTCCACGCCAAAATATTTTGTTTACTTGAAGTATGGGATAAGTCTCTAAATTCTCGCCATTGGTACAAATTATTACCTGATCATCAGTCACTTCTTGCACTTCGCCTTGAATAATACTACCATCAACCATGTGAAAACTTAGCGGGCGATAAACTTTCCGTTGAAATGGTTTAGATAAAAATTTCAGTTTTTCAAATACAGCAATATTCTTCTCTGATATCTTATTCTTCATCTCATAAATAGAAGTACTTTCTTCTTCTATGATGGTCTCATCTACTACTATTTCTACTTCCTCCTTGGTACGTAGCTGTGGAGGTAGATGGAATACAGGGGGACCTGATATATAAAGTATAGGATCATTTAAAGCGCTCATGGGCACATCCTTTTTTCCTTTACTTTATGCCAAAAAGTTTAGAAAGGTGAATCTATAAGGAAGATATGAACAGTGTTGCTAAGCCTAAATAAATTAAAATACTAACCAAGTCGTTGATAGTCGTTATAAAAGGACCTGAAGCTACTGCAGGATCGATTTTCAACCGATGAATAAGTAAGGGTATAAAAGATCCACCAAGCGTTGCAAAAAATATAGAGCCAAAAATTGCTGCTCCTACAAGCATTCCAATTAACAGGTCCTGTTTCCAAAAGTAAATGACCCCTATAACTAGTAAGCCACATATTAACCCTGTTATTAGACCTGTTCCTGCCTCACGAAACAATAGCTTCGTTTTACTTTGTTCCTCAATATCACCTGTTGCGATTCCTCGAACTGCTACAGCGAGAGCTTGAGTTCCACTGTTACCAGCCATCCCGGCAATTAAAGGAATAAACACAGCAAGCAGGGCTACCTTATCTAATGTTTGTTCGAAAATACTCATAAGATTTGCTGTCATCATACCTAAGAAAAGAAGTATAACTAGCCACGGCAATCTTTTTCTTGCAGCAGAAAATGGCCCTTTATCGAAAGTATCCATGTCAGAAACCGCCGCAAGCTTAGAATAATCATCAGAAGCTTCTTCATCTAATACATCGATAATATCATCTACAGTTACAATTCCAAGTAGATGGTTTTCAAAATCTAGAACAGGAACAGCTAAAAAATTATAATCCTTGATCATCCGAGCGACCTCTTCTTGGTCCTCGTTTACTAGCACACTGACTACACGTTCATTCATAATGTCCTTTATTAAAGTATCTTCATCCGCTACTATTAAATCCCTTAAGGATATTACTCCAGAAAGTCGATGAGCTTCGTCTACTACAAATAAATAATAAATGGTCTCTGCATCAGGAGCTGCATTTCTTAAAATGGTCATTGCAGAACGACAGGTTGAGTTTTCTGGAATTGCTACATATTCTGTAGTCATAATAGACCCAGCAGTATATTCCTCGTAATGTAGCAAGTCTTTTATTTCCTGAGCAGATTCCTTATCCATAATATTTAAGTAGCTAGCAACCTGGGCATCCTCAAGTTCGTTTAAGACGTCTACTGCGTTATCAGCAAACATATAGGAAAGCATATCAGCTGCGTATGTCGTATCCATTTCTTTTAAGTAAAATTCATAAAGTTCTTCATCAAACTTGTTTGCTTCAAAAAGCTCTGCCATCTCTTTTGGAGAAAGATAATGAAAGATTTTCTGTCGCAGCTCTGGCTCTACCTTCTCAAAAAATAATGATTGATCATATGGATGTAGCTCCATAAAAATTTCTCTAAATTCATCCATAGAATCTGCAAGTAAAAAATGAATTAAATTTGATTCCTCTAATTCTAATAAATCCATCTTTTCTTCTCTCATATCTTTCCCTCCCCTCGGCATTTATCCTTTACTATTGTAAGACCACTATTTTTATTAAGCAACTGCTTTCTTTATTTGGTAAAAAAGTTACATCAATATATTATTCCCCGGGAAATCATACTAAAACTAAATGTAAAAGAATTCTTATTAAAATGAAACAAGGGCAGCGATTTAAACCACTCCCTTGTTTTGGTCAGTTATTCATTTTAGATCATTTCATTCATTTATCTATCATAGCTTTTTCCAAAACCGCTGCCATATCCATTGGATATTCATCTTCTATCGTTAAAGCTTGCTTTGTAAATGGATGCACCAATTTTAGTTGCTTAGCATGTAACGCCTGGCGAGGCATTATAGCCAAACTTCCTCCATAAAGATCATCACCAATTAGCGGATGCCCCACTGACATCATATGTACTCTTATTTGGTGAGTTCTACCGGTAAAAAGCTTTAACCTAACATGCGTTAAATTTTCACCATTAACAGTAAATCTCTTGATTACTTCTACAGACGTTTTAGCTTGCTTACCTTCTGGGTCAATCCTTCTCTCAATTATACTGGTATCCTTTCGACCTATGGGAGCATCGATAAGGAAAGAATCTCGTTCTACACTGCCATGAACAATTGCCTCATAGGTTCTAAAAATAGATCCAGCCTTTTGCATTTCACTCATTAAGTGATGAGCATGACGATGCTTTGCAATACAGACTATGCCCGACGTATCCTTGTCTAGCCTAGTAACAATATGTACGGTAGAGACAGATGAGTTTTTTTCAAGGTAACCAGCTATTCCGTTTGCTAATGTACCATTCGGATGCTCACGGGAAGGAATTGTACTCATTCCAGATTTTTTTGAGATAACAAGTAAGTGTTCATCTTCAAATAAAATAGGAAAGCACATTTCCTCGGCTATTAATCCTTCACTTTTCTTCTCCTTAGGAAACACAATCGTAACAATGTCACCCTTTTTAAGTATATGTCTCACCGTTTTTTCTTCCCCATTTACTATAATTTGACCGCCTTCAAACTTAATACTAGTAAGGGCTTTTTTGGATATGCCATATTGGCTAATCGCTTCTCTTAATAAAAGTGATTTATCCACAGTGAAAGAAAGCTGTATTCTATTTTCCATCATTATTTTAAATCACTATCTATAAAGCTGTCATGCACTCTAGTCCAAAAAGGAAAGGCACGGAATCTAGCAAAACGAACTTTTTCTTCTGCAACCTTATATTCAATGGATGCAACATCCTTATGTAGCAAGTGTAGATGATCGACAGTAACCATAAAATCTGGACCGTTAACTGGTCTCAGCAAACAAGTATGATGCTTAGGCAACACTAAAGAAGAACCAACCGTACGGAACACACGATTATTAATCGAAGCAATTTCAGCTAGCTGCATAGCCTCTAAAGAAGGATGTACTATTGCTCCCCCTAGCGCTTTATTGTACGCAGTACTTCCGGATGGAGTCGACATACATAAACCATCTCCTCTAAACCTCTCAAACAAGCTCCCATTTAGCTCCACATCCATCACAAGGGTAACGTCTGGAGATTTCACAGTAGATTCGTTTAACGCCAAATAAACAGAGCTATCCTCTCCATGCTTATAGTTAATCGTTACTTCAAGTAATGGATATTCGATAACTTTAAATTCTTTCTTGGCAATACTAATAACTAGTTTTTCTATTTCTGACGGTTTCCAATCCGCATAAAAACCAAGATGCCCTGTGTGAATGCCAACAAATGCAACAGAATCAGTCATATGCTTGTACTTATGAAAAGCATGCAATAATGTTCCGTCACCACCGATGGAAAGAACTATGTCAGGATTTTCTTCGTTCAACTTTAATCCGAAATCTGTAAGATACATTTTAGCAGTTTCCATTAATTCATTGGATAGTTCATCATTTCGAGACTGTATAAAGAAATTCATTGTACCACGGCCTCTCTTTTATATTTTTTCTTCTTTTATGTGAGGTGGGGATTGTTCTTTGTTCTCGCTAAAATATTTTTGTGCTTCCTGAATTTCACCTCGAATAAGTGACATTTCTTCATCTAAACGAAATGCTGCTTCTGCAGCGTATTGCAGCCTGGTTTTAATTTCTTCTGGAAACACGCCTTTATATTTATAATTTAACGAATGCTCTATGGAGGCCCAAAAATTCATTGCTAATGTTCGAATTTGTATTTCCGCTAATATGTTTACCTCTCCATGAATTGTCTGTACAGGGTATTCAATGATGACATGAAAGGATCGATAGCCACTCTGCTTTTTATGACTAACATAATCTCTTTCTTCAATAATGGTCATATCTTTTCTACTACGAAGTAATTGGATGACGGTTTCTATATCATCTACGAATTGACACATCATACGCAGCCCTGCGATGTCCGGAATTTCTCTTGCAAGTGTTGCAGAAGGTTCAAAAACGATTCCCTTTTCTAATGACTTATCATATATACTAGCCAGTGGTTTAACCCGACCAGTTACAAATTCAATAGGGGAGTTAGTATTCTCAATATCAAATTGAGTCCGCATACCTTTCATTTTAACTTTTAACTCATCAACTGCCTGCTTATACGGCTCTAAAAAACGTTCCCATTGGCCCATACTACTAAACCTCCACTTTGAACACTTATTATACTTTTAAAATTTCTTTAAAAGCATTTTCAACGGCTTGAGCAAACTCTACTCCATAGTTATCATTGCCTTCTATATTGAAAATTAGCATTTCTAACTCTTCTTTAAATTTCACTAAAACGATTCTTTGGTCGCCAATTTGTAAAGTAGGATCCTCGGTAGCTTTTAAAGTATTAACTAGTAATGGCCATACATCCTGACCAAATTTAAGATAGTGATATTCGCTATCTCCTTCTAATAAATATACGAAAGCTAAAGAATCAGAATCTGTAATCATTTGTCCGCCAGCTTTTATATTTAACCCTTTAGGCACATCCTCTAAAGTAAACCGAATATCATTTTCTAGTTGCACGCCACTTTGTACTTGAAATGTAATAGGCAAAACACATCGTTCCCTTCTGTCTATTCTGTAACTATTTTAACATATTGAAACTCATTGGAAACCGTCTATAATGAAATAATATGAAAGGTGTGAGACTATGTTATCTGAACAAGAGATTGAATTTAAAAACTTATTAACGAAAGAAGAATTCATGAGTTTGACAGACTTTTTCCATATCGAGCCTAAGCATTTTCAAAGTCAAATAAACTATTATTTTGATACACCTGACCAATATTTTAAAAATAATCATATGGGCTTTCGCTTAAGAGTGTTGGAAGATCGAAATGAACTTACCCTAAAATCACCAGTAAAAAAGCACGTGATGAATGAGCAAACAATTTTAGTAACGGATGAGCAAAGAGATTTAATCATTAACCAAGCAATTTTTCCTTCTATCGCTTTCATTGATGAGCTGATTGCTTCTAAATCCCTTTCTTGCTTTGGTAGTATAGAGACTAATCGTGCTCAATTGAAGCTGGAGGAAGGCATACTTTTCTTAGACCACTCCTCATATAGTCATACTGAAGATTATGAGGTAGAATATGAAAGTAAAGATGTCGAAAAAGGGCAAAAATTCTTTTATGAATTATTGAAAAAACATCAAATCCCCCTTCGTTCGACCGATAAAAAGATTGCACGTCTTGTAAAGGCTATGAATTCTTTGAAAGGTTGATGCTTTATAGATATAAAGTCACTAAAAACGTTAATGGATATTAATGCTATGCAAACATTGGGAAGTGTCCAAAGTTCTCAAACTAACAACGCTTCTTCCCTTTTTTCAGAAATGCTTGGACAGGTTCTACAAGAAACATCTATTGGGGGTCCCACAACTACTTTCGATTCCCTTTTCTATAGTGGTGACTCACCTGTTTATATACCCGAAAACGGTATAAATAATTCCTACCAGTCTATGAAAGTTTCTGTAGGTAACCCCTCATCAATAGAAGAAATCATAAACAAAGCTTCTGACGCATATAATGTGCCAGCAAAATTAATTTCTTCTGTCATCAAACAAGAGTCGAATTTTAATCCTAGTGCAATTAGCTCTGCTGGGGCATCTGGCTTAATGCAACTTATGCCAGGCACAGCTAAGTATTTAGGTGTACAAAACATTCTGGATCCAGAGCAAAACATCATGGGTGGAACAAAATACCTGAAACAGATGTTAGAGCAATTTGATGGTAATATAGAAAAAGCGCTGGCCGCTTATAATGCCGGACCAGGATCAGTTAAAAAATTCGACGGAATTCCTCCCTATAAGGAAACAGAAAATTATGTGAAAAAAGTTCTAAATAATTTCTTAGCTTGACGTATAAACGACCGCCAAAATTGGTCGTTTTTTCTATATTGTTTCTGATTACAGTCTAATTGTTTGAGATATTCGTATTTGATTGCTAAAATGTATTTAGTGCTAAAGCAAAGGAGTAAACAACTATGACCCAGAAGCCGATTTTACCATATGACGAGATAGGTGCAGATAAATTATCACTCCTTGTTGATACGTTTTATAGCAAAGTAGCAAAACATCCAAAGCTAAAGCCAATATTTCCTGAAGATTTAACGGAAACAGCGCGTAAACAAAAACAATTTTTAACCCAATACCTTGGGGGACCAAACATATATTCAGAAGAACATGGCCATCCCATGCTAAAGATGCGCCATAACCCTTTCTCTATCACACCAGAACGTGCAGAAGCTTGGCTCAGCTGTATGTCAGATGCAATGGACGAAGTCGAACTTGATGGAAAGGTGCGTCATGATTTATATAGAAGACTTGTACTTACTGCCAACCACATGGTCAATCAAATGAGTCATGAGGAGGAAAAGATGTGACAAGAATACAAATTCCTGTTGAGCCGATCAATGCTCCTATTACAAACAAGCCACTTGAAATGTATATGTTTTTAGATCCGCTTTGTTCTGCTTGTTGGGATTTGCAACCGATTATTAGAAAATTACAAGTGGAGTATGGGCAGTACTTTACTATTCGAACAGTGCTTAGTACAAGACTAAACAATTTAAATACTGCCTGCGTTTTTTCCAAAGGAACAGTTGAAGATGATATCAACTATCCATATATTCAGCATTCTGTATTGCCTTCTATTGCAGTAAAAGCAGCAGAATTTCAAGGAAAAAAAGCTGGACTTCGTTTTTTTAATAAAATACAGGAATATCTATTCCTTCAAACAAAAAATGTAACTTCTTTTTCGGTATTACAGGAGCTTGCATATGAAGCGAAAATTGATGTAGAGGAATTTACACGTGACTTCCAGTCTCAGGAATGTTTACGCTCCTTCCAAAGTGATTTATCCATCACTTGTGAAATGGAAGTTGATACGTTCCCAACGGTTGTATTTTTTAATGAAAATATTGAAGATGAAGGCATCAAAATTTCTGGCACTTATCCTTATGATATATATGTACAAATTTTACAGGAGATGTTAAATACTTCTCCCAAAAGACAAGATCCACCCGGACTTGATAAATTATTAAATCGATTTCATTCATTGACTACTAAGGAAATAGCTGATTACTACGGTTTAACGATGCAACAAGCTGATTGTGAATTAAAAAAGCTTTTATTGCGTCAAGAGGTTGAAAGAGTTGTACTTCCAAATCTAGTAGTTTGGCGTTTAAAAAATAGATAAATAGATTATTCATCGGCTGTAAACACTTGTTTACAGCCTTTTATTATGTAATAAAGGGGCTTTTCCCCTCGTTTTCTGCATTAGGGCTGAGCTCCCGTTGAAATGAGTGATAGCTACTACCATAACAACTTTGCTGTGTTATCTACTTTTTAGATTCTATAAAAGGCTATGTTAAAGGGTAAGGGAGATTTATGATGCAAAGAAATCTTAAATAAGAGATAGAATTGATTTCCGCCCCAGCCGGACGCTTTCCTCGGGGTGAGCGATAAGCCA
>NZ_CALIED010000029.1:0-33188 GCF_938022135.1 uncultured Psychrobacillus sp. | reverse complement strand
CCCCTGCAAGAGTAGGACGTCGCTGGGCAACTAAAGGAAGTCGTCACCGAGTAATTGGTGGCGACTATTTTATTATATTTAAAGAAGTCTTTGTTTAAGGTAAAGGTAATTTAATAATACACATAAAAAATGAACTGAAAACGTCAGTTAGAAAAAAGTAAATAAAGCTGGAATTTCTTTATCTCCAATCCCAATTTTTTTTCACTTCAAATTAAAAATTCCCTTACCAGTCTCTATATTTATGGGCAACGATGAATGTTCGTGAGCTATAAACCAAGATTCGTTCACTTTTTTTAAACAATATGTGATTCGATTTGTCATTTGACGAATTTTCTCATCAGATTCTTCTAGGTGCGCAGCAAAAGTTACCGCACAATATACAAATGCGAGATGTGAATTTTCATCAATGACTAGGTCACTAAAATCGACTTTGAGTAGAATGCGGTCCTCGCTCAATCCGTTAAACCACTCTACCACGCTTTCCTTCCATGAAGAAATCCCCTTGCTCTCCCAGTTTCCCAGGAGTCATAAATATGCACGTTAGGCGCATATATAGATAAGAATTTTTCAACATCTTTTTCGTAAACTGCTGTTTTGTAATTTTCAAGTACGTCTTGAACCTTTAAAAAAACCTCGGTCATTTAATGCAACCCCTTTCTAATTTAGAAATGTAAGAATGCTGATATAAATGTATTCTATACTCGAACATTTTTTCCTCTTTCAACTAACCTAATTGTTACTTCATTATAAATTCCATAAACATAATTCTTTATATGAAAATATAAATTCTACTTTCCCGCTAGTATGTTTTTAAAAAAGAACTTAACAATGCAAAAACCTTTAAAATAAACTGAAAATTATTTACTTCTTTCTAGTAATACTGTTATACTATAAATAGAACAGAAAGGTGGATCTAAATGAATTATAAAAAAGCGCTTATATTAAGCTTATTACTATTTCATATTTTACTTTCTGGGTGTAGTGATAGTGATAAGCAAGGAGGGGAAGAGGTGTCTAAAGATAAGGAAGAGACGAGTACAAATGTTTCTTTAGAAATGGTAGAGGGAGTGTGGGAAGGATCCATTAAGGTTCCTAATCAACCACTCCCAATTAGTATTAAATTCACAAATGAAGAAGGCTTGATTAGTATCCCGATTCAAGGGTTAAATGATCACCCATTAACGAACATTTCCTTAAACGATAAGGATATTACCTTTAACATGCCACTTCCGGGACAAAAAATAACCTTTGCTGGGAAGCTGCAGGATGAAAAAATGGCAGGTACGTTTACACAACAAGGTCAGTCGTTTCCATTTGAACTTACTAAGGTAACTGATGTAGCTAAGGCTGAGCATTTAGAAGAATTAGAAGTAAATGGAGGGAAAATGATTGGTCAAATTGAGATTCCTGAGGGGGAAGGACGGTTCCCACTTATGATCATTCTTGCTGGCTCGGGACCCACTGATCGTAATGGTAACTCCTTAGTAATGGTAGGGAAAAATAATAGCTTAAAAATGATCGCAGAAGAATTAGCTGCAGAAGGAATTGCCAGCATCCGCTACGACAAAAGAGGCGTTGGCTTAAATATGGGCCTTGCTACTAAAGAAGAGGACTTAAGATTTAACCACTATATTGAGGATGCTGTTTCTTGGGCAGATTTTGCGAAAGAAGACGATCGTTTTAGCGATATAGGGTTCATCGGACACAGTGAGGGTTCTCTTGTAGGAATGATTGCTGCTCAAGAGGCAGGAGCGACTGTATTCGTCTCATTAGCAGGGGCAGGTAGGCAAATAGATGAAATTCTATTAGAACAGTTAAGCAATCAGTTGCCAAGTGAGCTTATGAGTGAATCTGAAAAAGTAATTAATAAGCTTAAGCAAGGTGAACAGGTAGAGGAAGTGTCTAATGAATTACACAGTATATTTCGTCCATCTGTACAACCTTATATGATTTCCTGGCTTCAATACAATCCTATTGAACAGATTAAAAAGTTGGATGCAAGAATATTACTTATAAACGGTACAGCAGATTTGCAAGTCCCTAGTAGTGATGCTGAGCTTCTACATCAAGCAAAAGATTCTGAGCTTCTAATAATTGAGAAAATGAACCATGTGCTAAAAGAATCCCCATCTGATGAGACAGGGAATATGGCGACATATACAGATCCAAGTCTACCGTTAGCAGAAGGTCTAATGGATGCCATAATTGAATTTATAAAGTAAAACACCAGAAACCGAACAAATAAAAAAACGCTGAACGGTGAGTTCAGCGTTTCGACCTACACAATAGGCTTTTGTTGCTTTTGCTTTCTTCGAATATCTGCAATCGTTGGAATACACATACCTATCAGAATAATGACGATACCTATAACTTGTAACCAAGTAAGTGCCTCGCTTAACACAAGTACAGATACCATTACAGCTACAGGTAATTCCATTGCACTTAGAATAGATGAAACTGCGCCGCCAACTTTTGGTACAGCGATTACGAAGAAATAAATAGGGATAATGATACCTAGTAATCCTAAGCCTAGTCCCAAGTAAAGTAGAGATTCCGTAAATAGTTTACCGTTCCACATGATTTCTGGACTTTGGAAGACAGAGATCATTAAAGCGGCGATAAAGGAAACCCAAAGTAAACGAGTAGTAGTATTCATTCCCTCTACTTGTTTAGTATTAATGTTCATATTAAGTGAGAAGGAAATCGCTGCTGCGAAACCATATACCCAGCCTCTCCAGTCAATTCCACTCAAATCGACATCTAATACCCCTGCAGCTAGCAGTGTACCGGCGAATAAAATAACAAGGGAGATAACTTCTGCTCGAGAAGGTAATCTTTTTCTTATTATACAATCAATCAAAGTACCGATCCACGTAAACTGGAAGAGCATGACTACTGCTAGGGAGGCTGGTAAATATATAAGGGCTTGTCCATAGACAATACCCGTAGTTGCTGTAAAAATCCCTGCTAACAGTATAATTTTAAACCCGCCATAAAGACGTGGTATTTTTCTTTGTGTCACCATGTAGATGACTAATGCTAATAGGAAACCAACAATGTACTGACTAGAAACAGCTTCTGAAGCTGTATAGCCTTGTCCAATTGCTAATTTTACCATAGTTGATAAAGTCCCGTAACAGCTGGCTGCGAAGACAACCATTAAGGGGTAGATCCATAATTTCATAACCTTGCTTCTCCTTCAATCAGGGGCCTACCGTTTTCACCATGTGATAGAAAGGCTCGCCGATAATTGTCCAAGGACAAACATTTTCAAATCCTAGACGATTATATAAGCGGATTGCAGCCTCTTTCTCAGTTTCTACATTCAAGGAGAGTTTCCCGCCACCGTTATTTTTGACTACTTTTTCAGCAAAATTTAACAGCTTCGTTCCAATGCCATGTCCACGATAGGCTGGATCGACAACTACAGTATCTATATACCATTCGCCAGGTAGCGTCTCTTTATCTATCGTCACCTGTTCACCCTTTTTGGCTGAGAGATACTGCTCTAAATTAGCATCCAAAGTAACTGCTTGTTCAGCAGTATAAAAAACTAGTACTCCAGCAATTTGACCTTCCATTTCTGCAACGTAGGTATTTAAATAGGAATGACGATTGCTGGTTTGAGTAAATAAGTGAATGAACTCCTGGGTGATCGCTGATTCTTCAGTTTCTCCAGTCATTTGCATCGAAATGTCACCGATTGCTTCCATAATTAGAGGAACTGATGATTCGGCATCTGCTTTAATAGCTTTTCTTATTACAATTTCCATTCAATTCACCCCCCAATTTGCTATTATAACATAGTTTGTGAAAGCTTTCTTTTATAAAAGCTATAATTGGAAATTAAAAAAGGAGGAATCATATTGGATCTTTCAACAATACCTTGGGAATTAATATTACCCATTGTTATTTTACAATTTATTTTAATGATTGTTGCCTTTGTAGATCTGATAAAGGTATACGACACAAATGGTCCTAAGTGGCTTTGGGCAATAATTATTTTCATATCAGGAATAATAGGTTCTATTATCTATTTCATAGTGGGGAGACGTAACGAATGAATACATTACTAACTGTTCAATCATTAACCAAGCAATATGGAAGAGAAAAAGTAGTGAAAGATGTTTCCTTTTCATTAATGAAAAATACTTCTACAGCCTTAATCGGTCCCAATGGTGCAGGTAAAACAACTACACTTTCTATGCTTACAGGACTAGTAAATCCATCGTTTGGCGATATTATTCTGGAGAATAATCAGGAGGACGCGCGTAGGATGATAGGTTTTTTACCTCAATATCCTAAGTTTTTCTCATGGCTTTCTGCAATTGAATTTACAGAGATGACTGCAAAGTTAAGTGGGGTAGATGCTAGAGTTGCCGTGAAGGAGTCAGAAAAAATCTTAGATTTTGTGGGGCTCGGTAATGTAAAAAAGAAAAAAACAGGTACGTTTTCAGGAGGGATGAAACAACGATTAGGATTAGCCCAGGCAATTGTACATAATCCATCCCTTCTTTTATTAGATGAACCAGTTTCTGCATTGGATCCAGTAGGCAGAAGAGAGATTTTAAATCTTTTAAAGGAACTTCAAGAAAGAACTACTATTCTTTATTCGACTCATATTTTAAATGATGCGGAAGAAATGACGGATCAGCTATTATTTTTGAGAAATGGTGAGCTGGTAGAGCAAGGTTCATTATCGGATGTACGTGAAAAATACGCAAATCCTATGATTAAAATTATCTTTTCCTTAGAAGAAGAGGCTAAAGTTTTTTCAAGTAGCTCCCCTTGGAATGTAAAACAAAAAGGGTCCTCTGTCTATATTCCTATAAGGGAAAACGAACCGCGAATGCAAGAGATTTTAGCATATGCGTCTGTAGGAGATTGGACTGTTCAAAGGATAGAGAAGGCATCGGCTAATCTCGAAGAAATATTTATGCAGGTGGTGAACAAACAATGAATACATTTCTTGTTTTGTTTCAAAAGGAATGGAGAGAAAACATCCGTAATTTTAAGATTCTCTGGATTCCTCTTGTGTTTATTCTATTTGGGATTACAGAGCCTGTCATGAACTACTACATGCCTCAAATCCTAAGCTCTGTTGGAAATTTACCTGAAGGAACAGTCATTGAATTTCCTTCCATGACCTCTGAACAAATATTAATGTCCACCATTAGTCAATATCAGTTAATCGGCATGTTAGTAGTTATTCTAGCTTTTTCGGGTATTATTTCAAGGGAACGAAAGAATGGTACGGCAACTTTATTATACGTTCGACCACTTTCATTTACAGGTTATGTAGGAAGTAAATTGGCGATCTTGAGTATAATTGTTTTAGGTAGTTTTATTTTAGGAATAGTAGCTAGCTTATATTATACATCCATACTTTTTGGAGCGATAGATTTCTTAAGTTTTATAGAATTTACTAGTATTTATGTTCTGTGGCTTTTATTCGTGATTAGTATTGTTTTATTTACTAGTGCTGCCTTATCAACTGGAATGGCTTCTTCGGTGTCTTTTGTTTTGGTAATAATTGTTCAGGTTATAGACGGGCTGCTAGGCACATACTGGACTATCTCCCCATGGAAGTTGCCAATGTATGCTGGTTATGTTTTGAACGGTGATGTTGAAAGTAGCTCATATATATGGAGTATCTTAATTACGATATTAGCAATCAGCTTCTTATTGATGGGGGCAGTTTTTTTTACCAAAAACAACGTCTGGAAAGCTAAAATATAATAAGAGGAGACTTATATATGACATTACGCAACTCGGATCGTTTTATCACTTCTTACAATAGATTAGATAAAATCATGAGAGATATAGCTGATACTCAGGAACACTTATCCTTTTTTAGGTTAATCGATTTCGCTAAGAAAAAAAACGCTGTACTAAGACGATATGAAGCAGATCTTCGAGAATATGGTGACTTAAGAAACGCAATCGTGCACCATCGTACAACTATGGAATATGCGATAGCAGAACCCCATGAAGAGGTAGTAGCAAAGATGGAAGAAATCGAAGAGGCTTTAAGCAAGCCTGTCACAGTAGGAAATATGTTCTCCGGAGAAGTAACTACCTTTCAGGAAACAGATTCTTTAAGCTATGCCCTCCAGGTTATTAAGGATAAGAAATACAATCAATTTCCTGTGTATAATGGGGATAAATTTAAAGGTCTTATCACACCAGTAGGAATTACTATGTGGATGGCAAGTGAGGTAGAGTCCAAGAGTTTCTCAAGGAAAAAAGCAACCCTGGGTGAAATTTTGAAACATGAAAGTAATAGAGAGAATCACCGCTTTGTTGAAGCAGAGATGTCCGTGTATGAGGCGCTAGAAGTTTTTAAATCAGCAATTGGACGAGGAAAGAGATTAGAAGCACTGCTAATTACTAAGGATGGAAAACTGAGTAACCAACTAATAGGAATTGTAACTCCAATGAGTATGATGAAAATTTAAAAATAATCATTTATCAGATGACTATTTTCCCTTTTATGACGTAAAATGGAAGTGGACGTGATTTTATCATGTAAACTATAATAGGGATGGAGGATTGTAAGTGAATACGTATGAAGAGGGGCAGTTACATTATAAAGATGGCTCGGCAATAAAAACGTCAACTGAGATGACTGTAATGGAATGGATCATCACTATGCTGATTATGGCTATTCCCATTGTTAATCTGGTTATGTTATTCATTTGGGGATTTGGTAATCCAGACCCAAGACGTAATTTTGCTCGAGCATCACTTATTTGGATGGCTATTTCTATAGGGTTAGTTATAATAATATATATTGTTATAATAGTATTCTTCCTTGCTGCATTTCAAGGTGTAAATTATTAGCACTTATTTCCTGGGAAATTATAATAACCGACAAAATTTAACAATCCCCATACATTTATGGGGATTTATTAAATTTCTCAGGGGTATCGTTTTTTGCAAATAGACTAGGAGATTTTAGATGAAAAAATGGATTGTTTTATTAGTAGTTATATTAGCTGTGCTACTTTACATAGGGAACACTCGAGTAAGTATTAACGAAGTAATAATAGAATCAGAGAAGATTCCAGCTAGTTTTAATGAATGGAAGATTTTGCAGATATCCGATTTACATGATGCCACATTTGGTGATAAGCAAGCAAAACTCGTACATAAGATTAAGGATGTAAACCCGGATATTATTTTTATCACAGGAGATATAATCGACAGCAATCGATATGACTTACAAAATAGCTTGGATCTAGTCAATCAAATTATTAGTATAGCACCGGTTTACTATGTTACTGGAAATCATGAAATTGCTACAAATGATGTTAATCACATTAAAACTTCTTTAATGGAGATTGGTGTCCATGTTTTATCCAATGAGGAAGTAACGGTTGAATATAATGGGGAGAAAATGCGTATTATCGGCATTGAGGATCCTTTAAGTGGTTTGCTTGTTCGAGAGCAGCTAGAAAACTTTGAAAGCAGCCAGGATTATACCCTTGTGCTATCTCATAGACCAGAGGTATTTCATGATTATGTTAATTCTGAAATGGATTTAGTATTTTCTGGTCATGCGCACGGAGGTCAATTTAGAATTCCTGGTTTAGGTGGGTTAGTGGCACCAGGACAAGGGTGGTTTCCAAAATACACTGCAGGAACATATAAAGAAAAGGAAACGACTATGATTGTGAGTCGGGGGTTAGGAAACAGCTTGGTTCCCATTAGAGTCTTTAACACTCCAGAGTTAATCGTGGTTACATTAAAAAGTATATAATCACGCTGTTTGAAGGTGATTGTTTTTTTAAATAAGGTATTGTCTGTTCATTTGAAACAGATAGTGCCTTTTTTTGTGCAATCAACGATTAAAAAAAGCGAGTGTTTGAACGATTATTGTCCTCCTACTCGCTATAAATAATTACTTTTCAACTATTTGAAAGGTCTCTAAAATAGATCGGAAATTCGAACCATGTCCTTCTGCGGCCTCTAGAAAGTACTTTTGTGTAATAACAAAGCTTCCTCCAACGCCATTATCTATGATATAGATATCACCAACAGGACTATCCCAGTTGGTTAGCCCGGCTGAATCGTGACTAATTGCATGTAGCCAGTATCCAACCACTGGATCAATAACCTTTTCCGTTTCTTTAGGGCTAGTATAGTCAACACCCATTTGCATCTCTAGAATAGGAAGGAGCTCCTCAGGGGATTGATCATTTATCTGTTCTATTTTTAATGAAACCTCTGGATATTTTTCTTCTAAAGGTACTTTAGTAGTGAGGGTATCCGACTGATCACCCTCCACTAATTTATAAATATCTTCATCAAAGGTAATCATGTAATCGACTTGTTTTTTAGAGGGTTCATATGCAGATCCCTTCGAATCCGATTGTTGATTTTCCTCAGCTATCTCTTTACTAGGAGCTTTAACCTGACTAATCATATTTGGCAAAAATATGATTAAAATGGTTACCACTGAAATAATAACTATGGTCAAAGCCAAATACCTCTTTTTCATATTTTCACTCCTCTTTGCTAAAGGATTTACTTAATACAAATCACCAGCTAATAATGGTGTTAAGGTATTAGACGTAAAATATGGAAAATGGTAACAGGGGAAAGAAATTATTTAAACCAACCTTTTTCTTTAAAGCGAGAGATTGCCTCAATTCTATTTCCCACTTGAAGCTTTTCTAATATAACGGAAATATAGTTTCGGACAGTACCAGGGGTAATATATAACTCACTTGCGATTTCTTTCGTATTTTTCCCGTTAGCAATTAGCTCAAGCACTTGACTCTCTCTATCTGTTAACGGATTTTCTTCTTCTTCAAAGGCCATATCAACTAATTCTGGAGCATAGATCCGTCGACCATCCATAATTATTCGGATTGAGTTAGCCAGCTCCTCACTAGGGCTATCTTTTAAAAGGTATCCATTTACGCCTGCTTTACGCGCTCTTTCAAAATAGCCTGAGCGTGCAAAGGTAGTTAAGATGATTACCTTACATGGGTGATCCTTTAATTCCTCAGCTGCATCTAATCCACTTTTAATAGGCATTTCGATATCCATAATACAAATATCAGGTTGAAGCTGCTTAATAAGAGCAAGAGCTTCCTCTCCGTTATTCGCTTTACCTACTACTTCCATGTCTTCTTCCAAATTTAGAAGAGATCCAAGTGCTCCTAAAACCATTCGTTGATCTTCAGCGATGACAATTCGTATCATGTCTAATCCTCCTGCCGTGTTTGTAATATTACATTTGGTACTCTGATATTAATCGTTGTACCATTTTTTGAATAAATATCTAGTGTACCATTAACAAATTCCAGTCGCTCCCTAATCCCTTGCAATCCATGACCTTTAATCCAGTCTTTACTAAGGTCTAATCCTTTTCCATTATCGTGTACTTTTAATAAAGTTTCCCTTGCTGACTGCTTTAATGAAATAGAGCAGGCAGTGGCTCCACTATGTTTTACCACATTAGTCACGGATTCCTTCAGACACATACTTAGCATGTTTTCAACAATAGGCGGTGTTTTAACAAGATGAAGGGAGCCACTAAACTTACAAGAAATACCTGCTGCATTAAGTATTTGCTGCACTCTATAAATCTCATCCTCCAATTTAGTACCACGCATGTTTGTAACGAGCTCACGTACCTCTTTTAAAACAGAACGAGCTGTTTGATGAATATCTTGAATTTCATGCTTAGCAGCTTCAGGGTCCTTATCCATTAGCCTTCCAGCTAAGTCGCTTTTCAAACCAATCAAGGAAAGCTTTTGACCAAGTGTATCATGTAGGTCTCTTGCTATTCTTTCGCGTTCTTCAATAACCATATATTGAGCAATACGCTGATTAGCATCTTCTAGTTGGCCTTCTAGCATTTCTCGCTTATGACGATTATAAGTACTAAAAGGCAATAAAATTACCCCAAGTATACATATAACCAAAAATGGCCATTGAGAAATAAATAATTCTATTTTTATATAAAAGCCGATAATAACAGCAGTTAAGGTGGAGAGAATATTTAGGCTATATATTAAGAAGAAGCCCAATCTTTGTGTAATATTCCCGATAAAAAAGGAAAGAAAGATAGAAAAGTAAATATACCCATAATAATAGGTCATCAATAAGCTAATTATTATTTCAATAGCTAAGCAAACATATAAAAACCAACCTGTCGACTTAAAAGAAAGACGGTATGCAAGAAAGAATATTCCTGTGAAGAGCAGACCTATAATGATTTCAGATAGCTCGTTTGAACGAAAAATAAAGAAAAAAGGAAAGATACAAAATACGACCCAAGCATAAATACTTAGCCAGGGAGCTTTAGGGAAAATCTGATACCATTTATTCATTTAACAGACACCTTTCACATATACACTTTCTTTTATTATAAAGTAAAACCACCCCCTAGTGGATAAGGAATGGTTTTAAGAGAGGTCTATTTTCCTTCAATTGTTGTATTTTTAGCATTAAGATTTACTGCATCTTTAGATTGCTTAAGCAAATGCTTAATCTCTTTAAAGGTTACAAAGCTTTTGTTCTCTTCATCAAATAAACGGAAATGAATAGATTGTAAACTTGTACGAAGATTTATAGTTGTAGCTTTGTGTAAGGGTGGTGTAGATTCATGTGCTTTTTCTAAGTTGTAATTAGGTACTCTTGGACTTAAATGATGAACGTGATGGAAACCAATGTTTCCTGTTACCCATTGTAGCACTCTTGGTAATTTGTAGTAAGAGCTTCCTTCGATCGCAGCTTTTACATAATCCCATTCTTTCTCATCTTCGAAGTAGGAATCTTCAAACTGATGCTGTACGTAGAACAACCAAATCCCTAAAGCTCCTGCTACAAAAAGAATAGTTCCTTGTATAATGGCAAATGCTTGCCAGCCAATTAGCCAAATCATGAAAGAATAAATAGCAATTACTGAAATGTTAATAAGATACGTATTATAGCGCTCTTTTCCTTTAGCGCCTTTACGGTTAATACGATTACTTACTAGAAATAACAAGGCAGGTCCTAAACCGAACATAACAATTGGATTACGATATAGTCGGTAAGAAAGGCGCTTCATCGGTGAAGCCTCTATATACTCTTCGACTGTCATCATCCAAATGTCACCAACGCCACGTTTGTCTAAATTACCACTAGTTGCATGATGAATGTTATGCTCACGCTTCCACTTCTCGTATGCAAATAAGGTGATGATACCTGTAATAGTTCCTGTTATATTATTAGCTTTTTTATTTTTAAAGAAAGATCCGTGTGTGCAATCGTGGAAGATAATAAATATACGAACGACAAATCCTGCAGCAATGATGGATAATCCAACAGTCAACCATACAGAAATGTCGAGGCTTAAATAAGCTAAAAACCAGAGGATAAAAAATGGTGGAATTGTATTGATGAGCTGTACTATGCTTTTCTTCAACTCGGAATTTTCAAATGGTTTTACATTCTTACGTAATTCAAGTGTTTTTTCTCTACTCATTATAATTCCTCCTATATACATATTTCGTTATGTTAACTATAAAGCAATGCTGGTCTTAGGAGTAGGCATAAACGTCAAGTCAACACTATGACAAGTATCATATAGGACAATATATAGAAAAGGGCTAACCTGCAGTGTGAGGTTAGCCCTTTACTTATTATTTTTTACGCTCTTCTTTTAATAGTTGAACGGTGTCATCGAATTCTTTTTCAATCTCAGCATTAGGCTTGTAGGTTAACAAACTTACTACCACAGTAAAGATCAGAGCTAAAAAGAAGCCGGGAACAATTTCATATAATGCATCTGAAAGTGCTTCATTATTACCCCAGATGACTACAGTAACAGCCCCTACGACCATTCCTGCAAGAGCACCATGAGAAGTGATCTTTTTCCAATATAATGAAAGTAAAATGACAGGACCAAATGATGCACCGAAGCCTGCCCATGCAAAGGCTACAAGGCCTAAAATAGTCTCGTTTTGTTCCCAAGCAAGCACAGCAGCAATTATGGATACTGCTAGTACAGCGATACGACCATAATTTACATATGTTCGATCAGAAGCATCTGTTTTTATAAATGCTTTATACAAGTCCTCTATTAATGCAGAGGAAGTAACGATTAGCTGAGACGAGATTGTACTCATAACGGCTGCTAAAACAGCAGCAAGCACAAGACCTGCAATGAATGGGTGGAACACAATTTGGCCAAGTGAGATAAATATAGCTTCTGGATCAGTAAGAGTTAGATTAGGGTTTTGTTGGTAATATGCTAGTCCAACAAGAGCAGTGGAAATAGCTCCAACTAAGCTTAGAATCATCCACCCTATACCAATGCGACGAGCATTCTTTGTTTCTTTTACTGAACTAATAGCCATAAAACGAACAATAATATGGGGCTGTCCAAAGTAACCAAGACCCCATGCTAAGGATGATATAATCCCTGCAGTTGTAGTACCAGCGATCAGGCTTAAATGAGTTGGATTAACCGCCTTGATTGAATCTACAGTTGTATCTATTCCCCCAGTTGCAAATAAGCCAATAATGGGAACGAAAATTAGTGCGAGAAACATAAGAAGACCTTGTAGGAAATCCGTATAGCTAACGGCTAGGAAGCCACCAAACAGAGTGTAGGCTACTGTAACCGCTGATACAACTAACAAGCCAGTATGGTAGTCTAGTCCAAATGAGCTTTCAAAAAATACTCCTCCAGCAACCATTCCTGATGATACATAAAAAGTAAAGAATAAAAGGATAATGAGACCTGAGGCAACTCGTAATAAACGGGAAGATTGCTTCAAGCGACTTTCTAAGTAACTCGGAATAGTAATGGAATCATTAGAGACCTGTGTGTAGACACGTAAGCGTGGTGCTACATATAGCCAGTTTAAATACGCTCCAATTGTTAAACCAACCGCTATCCAAGCTTCTCCCATACCATGTAGATAGATTGCTCCTGGTAATCCCATTAGGAGCCACCCAGACATATCAGCAGCTCCTGCACTTAAAGCGGTAACAGCTGGGCCGAGTGAACGTCCTCCTAGCATATAATCAGTCAGATTAACGGTTTTTCTATACGAATAATATCCGATAGCAAGCATGGCAACCATATAGATAGATATGGCTATCAATTGATAAGTTTCTGGTGACATATAAAAATCCTCCTTTTAATCATAATCTTTACATATTTACTATTTAACTTTATATGAAATCTCGGCAAGTTAATATAACCTGTCCTCCTTAAATGATAAAATAGATATAAATTAACATAAAATCTTCAGTGTAGGAGGGTAATTACTCATGAAAATATTTCACACAGCCGACTGGCATTTAGGTAAATTAGTACAAGGAATCTATATGACAGAAGATCAGAGACATGTGTTGGCTTCATTTATAAAAGCAATTGAGGAAGAAAAGCCAGATGTAGTAATCATAGCAGGAGATTTATATGACCGTGCTGTACCACCTGCAGAAGCTGTAAATTTGTTGGACAATATACTTGCAGAGATTGTATTAAAACATCAGACTCCTGTTTTAAGTATTGCGGGAAACCATGACAGCCCAGGGCGTTTAAATTTTGGAAGAAACATTATGAAAGAAACTGGTTTACATATTGTGGGACAACTAACAAAAGAGTTTAATTCTGTGACAATCAGTGATGAATATGGAGAAGTAGAATTTCATCTAATCCCGTATATGGACCCTTCTCAGGTTAGGTTTATACTCGAGGACGAAGCGATCACCAGTCATCAGCTAGCCATGAAAAAAATAGTGGAGGCTATTGAATTGCAAATGGATTTCTCGAAAAGACATGTATTTGTAGGACATGCCTTTGTTACTCCTCAAGGTCGGGAAGAGGATAATACTAGTGAGTCAGAAAGACCGCTTGCCATTGGTGGAGCTGAGTATGTAGATGCTTCGCTATTTAAGAACTTCAAGTACACCGCGTTAGGCCATCTTCATCAAGCACATTTTGTGCAAAATGAAACCATTCAATACGCCGGATCTCCTTTAAAATATTCCATTTCAGAGGAACACCATAAAAAAGGCTTTCTAATAGTAGAAATAGATGAAAAAGGGTGTGCAAAAGTAGAAAAAAGATTACTTACCCCTAAAAGAGATATGCGCACAGTGGAAGGCTATTTGAATGACATTTTACAGCATCCTACAAGCGAGGATTACATTTTCGTAAAGTTACTAGATGATACGCCAGTACTTTCACCAATGGAGCAAATTCGAACTGTATATCCAAATGCCATGCATGTAGAAAGAAAAGTATTCCAATCCTTTGGAATAGGAAAAGCAGCAGAACCAAAAAGTCGTCAGAAGATGGATGACTTAATGCTATTTGAATCCTTCTATGAGGAAATCAAGGGACAATCTCCGGCAGAGGAAACAAAAGAACTATTTAAGGAAGTACTTTCCGGATTGATGCTTGAAGAAAGAGAAGGAGGAAGCAGAGCATGAAGCCTATTCAGTTAAAAATGACAGCATTCGGTCCCTATAAATATACGGAAACGATTAACTTCCTGGATTTGATGGATCATCGATTATTTGTCATATCTGGAGCTACTGGAGCAGGAAAAACGACAATATTTGATGGAATAAGCTTTGCCCTTTATGGCTCTGGGAGTGGAGAGGATAGAAAAGATACAAAAATGTTGCGCAGTGATTTTGCATTGGATCAAACGCATACTTCTGTTGAATTGATATTTGAAATATTTAACCGCAAATATCGTATTTTAAGACAGCTTCCTCACGTTAAAAAAGGAAATAAAAGCTCAACGGGAGAAAAATATGAGTTCTTCGAAATAAAGGAGACAGGGGAAGTACCTGTTGTTGAAAGACAAATAGTTTCAGAGATTAACAAGAAAATAGAGGATATCATTGGACTTACGCAAGATCAGTTCAGCCAAATTGTCATGCTGCCACAAGGTGAATTTCGGAAGCTATTAACCTCTTCTACTGAAAACAAGGAAGCAATTCTTCGAAAAATATTTAAAACAGAACCCTACAGGCTGATTAATGAAAGACTTAAAGAGAAAAAATTAGTTGCTGAGGCAGAGCTTAAAAAAGAAGAAAACACGCGTAATAGTTATTCGGAACAGATTATGGCCTCTTTTCCAAAACGTGAGTCTATTCTTTTTGACCTCCTGGAGGAAGGTAATTATAATATATTCCAATTAAAGGATGCTTTACAGGCTGAGACTAATTATTACCGAGATAAGATAGAAAAAGACGAGCTCCTCTGTGAAGAGGCATATGAAAATCAGGTAGCAAAGCAATCAGCCTATTACAATGCTAAAAACACCAATACCCAGTTGGAGGAGCTTGAGTTAAAAGAGCAAAACCTCCAGCGTCTTCTTAGTCAGGAAGAAACATACAAAAAGGAAGAAAGTAGACTAGAGGCAGCAGAACGGGCAAATACTATAGAAGCAATCGAGAGTCACTATAAAGAAACAGTTACTGAAGGAAATTTAAAGGAAAGCTTATTGCTTAGAGCTAAAGAGGAGCTATCCTTAACATCTAATTCCTTAATTCAGATGGAAGAGGTCTATCTCAAAGAGTTAAGCAAAAAGCAAGACCGTGAACAAAGTGTAGAAGCTTTAATCCAGCTAAATGCTCTATTACCTTTAATGGAAGACCTAGAAAAAAGGAAGTGGCAGTTAAAAGAGTTAGAGGTTAGGCAACGTAATCTCAAGGAGCAGCATGAACTTAAAATAGCTACATACCAACAAGCTAAGGCAAGCTACCTTTTGATGAAAAACGAAATAGAGAAACTAGAGGAGCAAGTAAATCCATTAGATAACAAGGTTCAACAATACTCTCAAATTAAAGGGCAATATCAACTAATGCAGGATTTTATACAGCAGAAGTCCAAGCTTGAGGAATTGAAGAACATAGAAGAAAAGGAAGAGACGATATACCTGAAAGCCCAGCAAACTCTTCAATATGAAGAAGGCAGATGGCTTAATAATCAGGCGAGTATCCTTGCCTCTAGGCTCGTAGACGGCGAAGCTTGTCCTGTATGTGGTAGTACCGAGCATAAGCCAACAAGCACTTATTCCCATGAAGCTATATTAACGGATGAGCAAGTGCAGATGCTGAAAAAAGATCTTACGAGTAAGGAAACTAGCTACTTAACTATACGTACCAAACGAGAGCATGCTCTTGAGAACATAGAAAAAATCTTGGAACAGCTAGAAGAGCTACAATTATCTATTCTAGATATAGAGCAAGTAAAAATGGATCTAAATCAGCTAGAAAATGAAATAGAAGGTCTCCGTTCTGATAAAGAAAGCTTAATTTCCTTAAAAGAAACGTACAAAACGAGTGTAAGACAAATAGAGGAATTAGAAGAAAACAAGAATAATATTGAGGCAGATTATATCCATGCAAAGGCCGAATATGAGCAGGCAAATGCCGTCCTAGAGTCCAAACAAAGCTCTATCCCAAGTACAATTTCTAATCTTGAGGAGCTTCACGAACAAATAAATGCTGCTACTAAGCAAAAGCTTCTATTAGAAGAAACATGGGAGAAGGCTCAAAAGCAACATAAAGATGCAGAGGAATCCCATACGAAAGCCCAAATGAGATTAGAGCATGCCACTCAATCCGCAGAGGAAGCAATACTTAAGCAAGAGAAGGCTAAACAACAATTTTTACAAGCGCTAGTAAAGGCTGGTTTTGAAACCAAAGAAGAGTATGAGGAAGCAAGAATGGATGAACCTGCGCGGAAGGCGTTAAGAGAACGTTGTGAAGCATATAAACAGGCGGTACATACATTTACCGAACAAGTGAAGGATGGTTATAAGAAGCTAGAAGGTAAGAGCAAAGTCGATTTGAACACCCTTGAAGAAGAGTTAGGCCAACTTAAAACTGCATATGAATCTGCATTAAATACTTTGAATAGTACTAAGGAGTTCGTAAAAGCGGGCATAGAAATTCAAGAAAAAATAGCATTATCCAGTGATCGTATTGCTAAGTTAGAGCAACAAGTAAGTCATATTCTCGATTTATACGATTTACTTAGAGGGCAAAATCCTTTGAAAATTTCTTTTGAACGCTATATACAAATAGAGTACTTAGAACAGATTATTCATGCAGCGAATGAAAGACTCAAGCATTTATCGAATGGACAGTACCAACTAATGAGAAGTGATAGACAGGAAACCCACGGCAAGCAAAGTGGACTAGGTCTAGATGTATATGATGCTTACACTGGGCAAATCCGAGATGTTAAAACATTATCAGGGGGAGAAAAATTTAATGCCTCCCTATGTCTTGCGCTTGGTATGGCAGACGTCATCCAAAGCTATCGCGGAAGTGTAAGAATTGATACGATGTTCATCGACGAAGGTTTTGGTTCGCTAGACGAGGAATCTTTAAATAAAGCGATAGACACGTTGGTAGATCTTCAAAGATCCGGTCGCATGGTCGGTGTGATTTCTCATGTTAGTGAGCTTAAGTCGGCTATTCCTGCCATACTTGAAGTCGAGAAGCTAAAAGAAGGCTACAGCCAAACAAAGTTTGTGATTAAGTAACGGAGGGATATCATGGACTTGGATCGATATTTTTTAGAGATGGCGTTAGGGGAAGCGGAAAAAGCATTAGAGGAAAATACTTATCCAGTTGGAGCAGTTATTGTGGATGAGCATTTTAATCTCGTTGCTAAAGGTAGAAATAGAGTACACCCTAGTCAGGATATTACGGCACATGCAGAAATGGATGCGATAAGAAATGCTGGGACTGCAATGTTTGATGCTAAAATTAAACACAAGAAATTTACGCTTTATAGCTCCCTCGAGCCTTGTCCAATGTGTACAGGAGGAATACTATTTGCTAAAATTCAGCGTGTCGTTTGGTTATTAAACGATGACCATGGTTTTGGAGGATATAAAAGACTGAAAGATGCCTCTGTCTTCCTAGAAAAATTTGACCGTATCGAAGTAATGGAAGAACCTTTTGAGGATTTAAAGAATAGACAGAAGGAATTAATGACTAGCTGGGAGACAAATGCAAATAATGTGACATCATTGCGTAATAGGCAATAAGACGAAAAATATGCATAGTAAATAGTAGATTTTTCTGGGTAAGCGATAAGTCTGAAGATTGGTAAAGTAAATATAGTCTATAAATACTCAAATATATAGAGGGAAAGCTCGCGGAATTTCATTTTCGCGAGCTTTTCTATGATTAGAGAAAAATAGATTATTATTGTCTTCTAAAATCAAATTTTTCCCTTGTTACATCTAATGTATGACCGTTAATTATTACTGTATTATTATCTGTCCAAGAAATATTTGCGCTTTCTTCTCGATAGTTCCAATAGATGTTTTTAGTTTTATTATCTTTATCATTAAATACCAGCTCGCCACGAACAGAATATGACGTAGTTGCGCCTCCGTTCGTAACATATGCTTTTAATGTGTACTTTCCATTAGGTGAAGTCTCTTCTGTAAGATATTCTCCTGTTGGTAACCTATTCATATCAAAAAAAGCCCAATATACTCCGTAGCCGACAAGTCCGACGATTAACAAGCTTCCAATGATGAAGACCTTTAATAGTCTATTTAATTTATTTTTATTGTCATTTAGAGTTGGTTCATTGTATTCCAAATCTTATTACTTCCCCTCATTGGAACTATTAAAAAATAGACTATGCTAATTAATCAAAAAGTAGAATTGATTTCCGCACCAGCTTGACGCTTACCGCGACGGGAGGGACCTGTCCAAAACTAGGAGAGGATAGATTTAAAATAGGTATTTCAATTTACTGGTTGAAGTAGACTATTCAATGTCTGTTCGAACTGCCCACTAGGAACACCTAGAATATTATTTCCCGAGTAACCTTCTGGGTCAACTACGGCCGGATCTGCCCCATACTCATACAATAGAGCTGTCAATTCGTAATTCTCATGATAAAAGGTGGCGGTCAAAGCGTTGGAATAGAGATCCTTTGTATTAGGGTCTGCCCCAGCCTCGAGTAAAATTTCTGCCATCATAATGTCATTTAAATATACTGCTTGATGTAAAGCAGTTGCCCCCTCTGTGTCTTTTTCTTCTAAATTTACCCCGCTAGCTATAAGCTCTCGCACCTTCGTATAGTCTCCATCCACGACTGCATTCATTAATGGAGTGTAATTGTAAGTGTCTTGGTCTGAAGGTGAAGAGCCTGTCTCTAGTGTTGACTCCTCCGAAGTTAAAGTATTTAACGCGGATTCATCCTCTAGCAAGTCATCAGGAAAAATGCTTGCATAGGTAAGAGAGCCTGCCAGGACTATTCCTATAATCCCTAAATAACCAATGAATAAAATACCAAATAATGCGCCTAAACCAAGAGCAATTTTATTAGCATTCGTATAGTAGGTAGGAGTCCCTTCTACTTGCATAAAATGACCGACTGCTTGGACTCTTTTAGGAGTGGGTGGGTGGGAGGATAAGACCTCACCAAGCCATGTGAAAACATTGGACTCTGTGGAAATTTGCTCTAAATAGGCATCCTCATTTACCTCTTTATATAGTTCCTTCCCAATACTTAAAATTGTTAGGCCACGCTTAGCAGCTGCACCATCTCTAATGAAGTAAGCTGCTTGACGATCACATGTATATTCACATGCACGACTATACGCCTGGGAAAGGAACGGCACTAAACGAGCGGGTGTAATTAATATATTTTTCCAAATGTGATTTCGTTTAATATGTGTAAGCTCGTGAGCTATGATGAAATCCAGCTCTGCATCGCCTTGCTCCCTAGCAAGCTCAAATACCTCTGAATAGAGCACAACCATATTCTTTCCTAAAAACCGGGTTGCAAAAGCATTAAAAGCACCTTCGGAGTGAACTACAAATATATCTGGTACTTTTTTTAAATTCATATCTTCAGACATACGAGCTATTCGTTCATAGACATCTGGAAACTGCCTATGGCTAACTCTGATACCATTTGATCGAATATAGCTAAGATTCATAAGATGTGCATATGTACTGATAAAAAATAAAACAAGAATGATTGCGATCCCAAAAATACTAGCTATAGCTATAACGTAAATTAATAAACTAAATAGGATGCTTAAAATAAAATATGGCATTTCTTTTGTGGATCTTAATTGTTTGTCTGTCATATTAACCCCCTCTTTCTTATTTTAAAATTACCAAAATCTACATTTTAAGTCAATTTCAATGTAGGTGTGGTCACATATTTTCCCCATTCGACATATTATTTTTATAAAGAGGTGGTGAAAGATGCGCGATGAAAATGGGCTCGTGGATAGCGACTACGATCCCTATGAAACGGAACAAAAGGAATGGAAAAAGCAACAACTAAAAGAACGTGGTAAGCAGCTTTTAACAATTACTTCACCAATACTCATCTTAATCTTGTGGGAGGTCTTCTCACGAACGGGCATTTTAGATATACGCTTTTTCCCTCCTCCTACTGCAATAGTTTCGACATTTTTTGAGCTTGCTACAAGTGGGTTACTATGGACTCATGTATCAGTCTCTCTTTACCGAATTGCAATGGGTTTCCTACTCGGTGTAATTCCAGGTGTAATCATAGGGCTGTTAATGGGATTGTATGCTCCTATTCGACACTTTATATCCCCTATAGTAATGGCATTTATGCCGATTCCAACATTAGCTTTAATGCCAATCATCATTATCCTTTTTGGTATTGGAGATTTTTCAAAGGTAGTTACTATTGCAGGGAGTGTATTTTTTCCTGTCGTTATTAATACAGTGGCTGGTGTTTTGAACATAGATAGGGTACATCTAGATGTAGCCAAAAACTATGGTGCAAGTCCAAAGGATTTCTTTTTGAAAATTGCTTTCCCGGGTGCCTTGCCAGTTATGCTAGAAGGTATTCAAATGGGGCAGGCAATAGCTTTGTTAACAATCGTTGCTGCAGAAATGATGGGGGCAACCTCTGGCATCGGTTATTTAATATGGACCTCTTATAAGGCATTCATGTTGAAGGAAATGTTCGTCGGTTTAGTGCTCATTTCTTTTTTTGGGTTTCTTTTTTCCCTTCTCCTACGTGGACTGCAAAAGAGAATTGTCCCATGGAGGTGAGTTAAATGAGCGGAAAAGTTAAAATTTCCATTGATAATCTTACGAAGATTTTCTATAAAAAAAGTAATAGTGTTACAGCTATAAAGGATATTTCTCTGCAGGTAGAGGAAGGGGAATTTATCTGTCTAGTTGGACCAAGTGGATGTGGAAAGACAACTCTTTTACGCATCCTTGCGGGACTAGAAACTCCGAGCTCTGGCTCCTTTTTAATTGCATCGGAAGCAGGGGAACGTCCGCTACAGTCTATGGTGTTTCAAGAAAAAGGGGTTATTCCTTGGCTGACCGTTGAAGAGAATGTTGCTTTTGGTTTAAAAATGAGGCACCTTCCAAAGGAATACGTTAAAAAGCAAACCGACTACTACTTAAAAAAGGTAGGTTTAAGTAAGTTTTCTTCGCTTTATCCAAAAGAGCTTTCTGGAGGGATGAAGCAACGGATTAGTATTGCTAGGGCTTTTGCCAATGATCCAGAAATTTTGTTAATGGATGAGCCATTTGCTGCCTTGGATGAACAAAACAAATTCATATTGCAGGAAGAGTTACTATCAATTTGGTCCGAAAACAAAAAGACCGTTTTATTTATCACTCATAGTATTGATGAGGCTTTGTTGCTGAGTGACCGTATCGTGTTATTGAGCTCTCATCCAGGTGAGATTGTAAGTGAGATAAAAGTTCCATTGCCAAGACCCCGTACAATGGAGCAGGTTAGGGCAAATGCAGAAATGGCGGAACAGTTTATAACGATTTGGAATCATTTACAGCAAGAAGTTCAAAAATCGAGAAAATAAAGGAGGAAAGTTGTGAAGAAACGCTGGTTCATACTATTTGCATCTATTGTTCTTTTACTAGGTGCTTGTAGTCCAAAAGAAGAAGGATCTGACAATGTAAATGATGAAGTAAGTAAGGATAACCCTTCTGGAGACTTGGCACCGCTAAATAAGAAAGTAAAAGTAATTATAGCGGAAGACGGGGCTGCCTCTGGAGCAGGCTTTTACATTGCAAAAGAAAAAGGTTATTTTGAGGACTACAATATTGAAGTAGAGTTTGCGCAATTTGCAAATAGTGATGAAATGCTTCCTGCACTTGCTTCGGGAGACGTGGATATTGCCGGTGGGGTTTCAACTGCTTCATTTTTTAATGCCATTGCCCAAGGGATTGACGTAAAAATTATTGCAGACAAGGGACACAATGTGCCAGGTAAGTCGTATTTCTCATTCGTCATTGGAAACCACATGAAGGATGTCATCAAGGAGTATAAGGATTTTGAAGGAAAGCGTATTGCTGTTTCCTCTAAAAACTCGATTGATGAATTTATCTTTTTAGAAATGCTGAAGCATGCAGGATTAACACCTGAGGATGTAGAGTTTGTATTACTTGGAGACTTTGGAAGCATGCTAGGGGCGATTGAAAATGGTTCGATAGATGCCGCACTTCAAATTGAACCACTAATCGCCCAAGGGATTGAAAACGGATTTCATGAGCGCTTTGGAGACGCTACGGATTATGCACCGGAATCTCAAATCGCGATGGTTTTAGGTTCTCCTCAATTTATGAGTGAGGAACAAGATGTTTCGCTCCGATTCATGGCGGCCTATTTAAAGGGTGTCCGGGATTATAATGATGCATTTATAAAGGGTGAAGGAAAAGCTGAAATCATTGAAATTATGACAAAGTATACTTCACTAAAAGATCCAGTGTTATGGGAAAAAGTATTTGTTACAGGCTTAGATCCTAATGGAAAAATGTTTTTAGATGACGTGTTAAAGCAATATGACGTATATAAAGAAAATGGAGCAATTAGCGGTGACGTTGACTTTGATAAAGCGGTGGATACATCTATAACAGAAAAAGCAGTGGAGATATTAGGTGAATATAAGTAAAGGTTCAATATAAAAGGTATGGAAGAATATATCCATGCCTTTTGATTTATATAATAATTGGAGAAACTTTTAAAAACTAATTGCCAAATACAACTAAATTATTCATTTTGATAACTGCGTGGTAAAAAAGCCTTTGTATTGCAACCTCCTACATTCATAAAAATATTCTTTTAGTATACAATGTAGGATATATAGCTGATAGGGGTGCTCAAAATGGTGAATGTACTAGTAGATGCGGACGGCTGTCCTGTCGTGGATTTAACGATTGATATCGCAAAACAGTTCGATTTGAAGGTAACGTTGTTATGCGACACTGCACATTATATGCAGAGGGAAGGTGCTGAAACAGTCATGGTTTCGAAAGGCGCGGATGCTGTAGACTTTGTGCTCGTTAATAAAGTGAATAAGGGCGACATTGTTGTCACCCAGGATTATGGTCTTGCAGCCATGGTTTTAGCTAAGCGAGGCTATGCAATAGACCAAAATGGAAGATGGTATACACCAGAGAATATAGACCAGCTATTAGAGAGTAGACATATATCCAAAAAAATAAGACAAGCAGGTGGCCGAATGAAGGGACCACGAAAACGTCAAAAAGAAGACAATGAGAAATTTGAAATTCATTTTAAAAGACTTTGTGAAAAAGTTTTGAAACAACAGATTTAATTTTGTGTACGATCTATTATTTCTAAAGCAACGTTAGGAGCATCTGCGAATATACCATCAGCCTTGTAAAGCAAGGCTTTTTTTATATCTGCTTCTCCTATCAAGGAAAACAGGTGTACCTTCAACCCATTTTCATGTGCTTCATGGACAAAGGTTCCATCTACAGCATTCACGTTGACGCCAATCCCACTTGCATAGGTTTTTAGGCTTTTCATTTCCTGGTTGGTAAATTTAGCCTCCTCTTTATTACCGAGCAGTTGGATAAGGGGGATGCTTGGTTCAAGCTCATGAAATTCTATTAGGCTAGCACGGTTGAAGGATTGGACGATTACTTTTGGTACATCTTCTTCGTGATTTAATAAGTTATATTCTTCTAACAAAGCAAGCAATTCCTCCTCCATTTCCTCATATATTTTTGGGGATTTCATTTCAATGTAGTAGTTGACTCTATCTCCAAAATTATCAAATATTTCTCTTAATGTAGGAACTCGTGCCTTTTCAAATGCAGTATTGGCGAAATCTGGATATGTATCATTAAACCATTTCCCGGCATTCAACTTTTTTAATTCCTCTAATGTGTAATCTTTGACTAACCCTTCACCTTCAGTAGTGCGGTCTACTGTTTCATCATGCATAGCAACTAATACTCCATCTTTCGTCATTTGTAAGTCAATTTCAATATAAGTAGCTCCTAGCTGCTCAGCAACCTCATAAGCGATCATTGTATGCTCTGGTGCATAAGTAGATGCTCCTCTATGCGCGATGATAAAAAACTCTTCTGAAGCAATGGGCGTCACTTCTTTCCCTACACATCCACTAACAAACAAAACAAATATAAGTAGGATTATTTGATATTTACGCATAAGTTTATCCTCCAAGAACTGTAAACTTTTTGTATAAAATTAAATATTCTGTAAATATTGTAAATTTCTTTGATTTAGAATATTCTTTTTAGTAATATGGTGAAGAAAAGATTACATAGCTATGGAAAAATGGTAAAAAACATATTTTACTAGCTTCCATAGTAAAATCTATAAACTTGATGCCTAGGTAACATAATCGATTAGAGAATGGGGGAAATCTTTTGAAGCGAGTAGAGTTGATTGATATCTCTAAATCATACGACAAACAATCTAACGTTATTTCTAATATTAACGTAACGATTGAACCAGGGGAATTCTTTGTGCTTGTTGGTCCATCGGGGTGTGGAAAAAGTACAATGCTTCGTATGATTGCGGGATTAGAAGAGATAACAGGAGGAGTGCTCAAGATTGGTGAGCAGGAAGTAAATGATTTACCTCCAAGTAAGCGTGATTTATCTATGGTATTCCAGAACTATGCTTTATACCCGCATCTTTCGGTAGAAGAAAATATTCAATTTGGTCTGCATGTAAAAAAAATCTCTAAAGAAGAACGTAACAATCGAACAATAGAGGTTGCTCAAATGCTAGGGCTTTCTGATTACTTAAAACGTAAGCCAAGAGAACTTTCCGGTGGACAAAGACAACGAGTTGCTCTTGCCCGAGCTATTGTAAACCAAGCTCCAATTTGTCTAATGGACGAACCATTATCTAACTTAGATGCTAAGCTTCGTGCACACATGAGATCTGAAATTAGACAAATCCAGCGCAGACTTGGAATTACTATGATTTATGTAACGCATGATCAAATTGAGGCGATGACAATGGGTGATCGCATTATGATTCTACATGAAGGATCTATCCAACAGATAGGTAAACCAATTGATATTTATAATAATCCAGCCAATCCTTTTGTGGCTACCTTTATTGGTTCACCTCCTATGAATATTGCTGAAGGCATAGGAAGTAAAGAACAGCGTGCTATTGTGTTAAATGATTTAATTACTATTTCCGTACCAGATGAGGACGCACACTACCTGACAGACAAAGTTATTGTTGGTATTCGTCCGGAGCATATAAAAGCAGCGACTAAGGATTCGACCGCTGAGGAAAAGGTATTTGTAGAAATTGTAAATGTAGAAATTTTAGGAAATGAAACTGTATTTTCATTTACGTTGAATGATCAGCAATGGCAAGTGAAATGGAGCGGCCAATGGCAGATAGCTGTCGGTGATAAAATACCAGTCATCATGAACTATGATTCCTTTTGCTTCTTTGATAGCGTAACAAAGGAGATTATTAAAAAACCTTCTGATGTAGAAAACCATGTATTTGGTAAAGAGGTATTTGTATGACAGTAGTGAAATCAAATCATGTAACTGCTGTTAGGTCTAAGCAAAAGAAAGGTTTCTGGAAGCGCTCACTAAATGCCCGAACAGCTCTATTATATTTATTGCCATCTATTATCTTATTTTCCGTTTTTGTTTTTTATCCAATGTTTCGCACCATTTATTTAAGCTTTTTCTTAACCAACCAAGCAGGAGAGGCTGCAGTGTTTGTTGGTCTGGAAAACTATGCTTATTTGCTTGAATCGTCTGCTTTTCTAAACAGTATAAAGGCCACATTCCTATTTGTACTATATACAGTGCCTACTGGAATTATTATTGCGCTAGGCCTCGCATTACTTGCCAATGAAAAGCTAAGAGGAATCGGTTTCTTTCGTACAATCTATGCTTCCACTATGGGGGTTTCTGTAGCAGCTTCCTCCGTTGTGTGGCTATTCTTATTCCACCCAAGTATTGGGATGTTCAACAAAGTGCTTGCCATATTGAATCTTCCACAAGTCGAGTGGCTTCTAGATCCAACATGGGCTTTGCTGTCGGTGTCTTTAACAACGATTTGGTTGAACACTGGCTTCTGCTTCCTCATATTGCTAGGGGGACTACAAAATATTGATGAGCACTTGTATGAAAGTGCTCGTATTGACGGAGCAAGCTATTGGTATCGTTTGAGAAGAATAACTATACCAATGCTCTCTCCCACCTTATTTTTTATTATTACCATCTCTCTCATCAATGCGTTTCAAACGTTTGGACAGGTGGATATCTTAACAAAGGGCGGGCCCTCCCAATCCACTAACTTAATCGTGTATTCCATTTATCGAGAGGCATTTGTGAACGCTCAATTTGGTACTGCAAGTGCTCAAGCAGTGTTCTTATTTATATGTATTTTACTCGTTACAATTTTACAGTTTAAGCTAGGGGAAAAGAAGGTGCATTACCAATGAGAATACTAAAGCGCTCCATTGTGTATTTTTTATTGATCGTTACTGCACTGATTATGTTTTTCCCGATTATCTATGCCTTGATGGTGAGCTTCATGACGGGAGGCGAAATTTTACAAGGAAAATTCTTGCCTTCTTCTTTTAGCTTTGATAATTATGTGAAGGTGTTTGATCGATTGCCTCTATTAAACTATTTGATTAACAGTTTCATTGTTTCGTTCGGGGTTATGCTTGGACAGCTGGTCGTATGTAGTTTAGCGGCCTATGCCTTTGTCTTTATCCCATTCAAAGGAAGGGACTTTGTATTTTTCCTTTTTATCTCCACGATGATGATTCCGTGGGAAGCAACAATGATTCCCAATTTCTTTACCATTCAAAATCTTAACTGGCTTAACACATACCAAGGGATGACACTACCGTTTTTTGCCTTAGCCTTCGGGACATTTTTACTTAGACAGCATTTCAAAACAATACCGAAGGAGCTGCATGAGGCATCTCAGATTGCAGGACTCAGTAGATTTGCGTTTTTTGTTCGTGTCATCTTGCCGGTTTCTAAAACTAGTTTAGTAACATTAGGAGCATATGGTTTCTTAACGACTTGGAATATGTACCTTTGGCCTTTATTAGTTACAACCAACAATTCCGTAAGAACCGTACAAATTGGCTTGAAACAGCTCCAGTCACAAGAGGTTGCAACAGAATGGGGGGTGGTTATGGCAGGGGTAATCGTTGTTATTATTCCAACACTACTACTATTGTTTTTAGGTCAAAAGCAATTGCAAAAAGGGTTAACGCAAGGGGCTCTAAAATAACAGTTGTTCCAAACTAAAAAAAGAGGTGTATGACATGAGGAAGAAGTTTAAGTTTACATGGTTATTCATGATTTTGTTAGGTATTCTAGCATTAGCTGCATGTACAAATAGTGATGACAGTTCATCGACAGAACCTGTACAAAAAAGCGACGAGGATGTTGAAAAATCCGAAGATGGTAAAACAGTCATCTCCTTTTGGCACGCTATGTCAGGTTCAGGACAAACAGCTCTTGATAATATTGTCGCTGACTTTAATGCATCCCAGGATGATTACGAGGTAAAGGCAGAATTCCAAGGATCATATGAAGAATCGTTAACTAAGCTTCGTAGTGTTGGAGGTACTGCAGACGCTCCGGCCATAACGCAGGTGTTTGAGGTAGGTACTAAATATATGATTGAAAGTGGATTTATCGAGCCAATGCAAAAATTTATCGATGAAGATAACTATGACTTGTCTCAATTAGAGGAGAATATCTTAAATTATTATTCTCTTGATGGAGAGCTATATTCTATGCCATTTAACTCCTCTACGCCAGTAATGCTATACAACAAGGATGCATTTAAAGCAGCCGGCTTGGATCCTGAGAACCCTCCTAAAACGTTCCAGGAGGTAATTGATGCAGCAGCTAAGCTTAAAACAGATGAGATGAAAGGCTTTTCTATGCTAACATACGGCTGGTTCTTCGAGCAGCTAGTAGCCACACAAGGTGGACATTATGTAAATGAAGACAACGGACGTGCTGGTGACGCGACAGAAGCGGTTTTTAATGGAGAAGAAGGTCAACGCGTGTTTGAATTCTTAAATACTATGAACGAGGCTGGTACATTTGGTAACTTCGGAACGAACTGGGATGACATTCGTGCAGCTTTCCAATCAGGGAAGGTAGCTATGTATATGGATTCTTCAGCAGGTGTACGAGGAATTATTGATAATGCACCATTTGAAGTGGGCGCTGCATACATTCCTTATGCAGACGAAGTAGATCGTAAAGGCGTTGTAATTGGAGGAGCCTCTCTATGGATGTCTAAAGGAATTGCTGAAATTGAGCAAAAAGCAGCTTGGGAGTTCATGAAGTATTTAACTACTCCGGAAGTTCAAGCTAAATGGCATTTAGATACAGGATACTTTGCGATTAACCCATCAGCATATGAAGAAGACATCGTAAAAGAAGCATGGGAAAAGATGCCACAGTTAAAAGTTACGGTAGAACAGCTACAAAGCACAGAGCCATCTATCGCTACTCAGGGTGCCTTAATATCGGTGTTCCCAGAATCTCGTCAGCAAATTGTGACGGCGTTGGAGAATTTATATCAAGGGATGGACCCTAAAGAAGCGTTAGATGCAGCGGCAGAAGGAACTAACCGCGCAATCGAGATTGCTAATAGAACAAAATAATAAAACAAGTAGAGAGCTTAGGCTTTCTGCTTGTTTTTTATTAATTTTAAATAAGATATTGTCCTTCAGTATTATTTTTAGTGCTCTTATGAATTAAAATAAATGAGTTGAAAATGACCCACGCAACAATTGCACATATATGAATTATATTCAAAAGGACTGAGAATAGTCAGAAAAACTAAAACCCAGGTCAAAACTGTCTAGTCTCGAATCATATTGTTTTGTTGTTAAATCTTTTTATTACGCTTGCTAAAATGGCAAATAAAAAAACAATAACACTATTTATTAGTAAATAGTACGCTACTTGCAGACCATAAAATATTGCAAAAGGATCATTAATAACAAATACGGTTATTGCACCACCAATGGAGCCAAACAAAACCCCTAGATATAATATAGTAAAAGCGGAGTAATATAGACTTTTCTTTTTTCTGTAAGTTAGAAATCCAATAATATTAGCAGTAACGATAAAAAAGACTAAAAGTATTATGAAAAAACTATCCATTTGAACCTCCATCAGTAAATTTATTTGCCACCACAACTAAAATATTGTTTGCGATGATCATTATTAGTTTAAGTGTAGCATTTTACTAACTCTTCCATATAAAGAAAAATAAAACCTTAAAGTAATAGATAAAGAGTGTTCACTGTTATAACCTATCAGATATTAAAACTTTATAGCTTTGTTAAAGTTATTGGTTGATTTTGACTAATAATTCTTTTTTTAGTGACATTCAAATGACTATTAAGAATAAAAATAGATGATGAATTGGTGATGATGACATTTTTACGACTGTGTTGTATGAGAGTAAGTTTATAAGTACTTTATCGTTGGATTAAAGCCGTTCTCATTTATTGATTGGAGCGCCAGACGGCGACTCCTACGGGATGAGTGAGACAGATAAGACATCACAACCACGCGCGTAAGCGATGGGTGATGGCTTATCGCTCACCCCGAGGAAAGCGTCCGGCTGGGGCGGAAATCAATTCTATTTTCTGATTTAAAGATTTCTTAATATCATTAACAATCATACCCTTTAACAAAGTCAACTTTTTTAATTACTACTCGTTTATTTTTTGATAAAACTAACTATTTAACTTCCCTCTTTAAATTTGTTATGATAAAGCGATGGACAAAATTTGAAAAGGTGGAGTAAAAAATGGACACAAATGCATACAGAGTATTACTTTACTACAAATACGTCCCAATTGAAGATCCAGTAACATTTGCACAAGAACATCTTGCTGCATGTAAGGAACTAGGGTTAAAAGGGCGTATTTTAGTATCGAACGAAGGTATAAACGGAACTTGTTCCGGAACAATTGAACAAACAGACGCATACATGAACATGATGAAAGCAGACGAACGTTTTGCTGACATGGTGTTTAAAATAGATGAAGCGGAAGGACATGCATTTAAGAAAATGCACGTTCGCCCTAAGCGCGAAATTGTTCACTTAGGATTAGAGGAAGATATCAATCCTAATGAATTAACAGGTAAATACCTATCTCCAAAAGAATTTTATGAGCAAATGCAAGCCGAAGATACAATAGTTATTGATGCTCGTAACGATTATGAGTTTGACTTAGGTCATTTCCGCGGAGCAATCCGTCCGGATATTCGTAATTTCCGTGATCTTCCTGAGTGGATTCACGATAATAAAGAGCTTTTTGAAGGTAAAAAGGTATTAACGTATTGCACAGGCGGAATTCGCTGTGAAAAATTCTCTGGTTGGTTAGTTAGAGAAGGATTCGAGGATGTTGCTCAACTGCACGGAGGTATTGCTACCTATGGTAAAGACCCAGAAGTTCGTGGTCAGCTATGGGATGGTCAAATGTATGTATTTGATGAGCGTATTGCTGTTCCGATTAACCAAGTAGAGCATGTGGTTGTAGGGAAAGATCATTTCACTGGAGAGCCTTGTGAACGTTACGTAAACTGTGCAAATCCAGACTGTAATGACAAAATTTTATGTTCGGAAGAAAATGAACATAAGTATCTTCGCAGCTGTTCACACGAATGTCGTGTACACCCGCGTAATCGCTATATTGTAGAACATAAATTGACGGATGAAGAAGTAGAAGCAAGATTAGCTGCTATCTAATTTCGTTTGTTAAAAAAGACTGTGCTTTTACGCGCAGTCTTTTTTTATTTTTTTTAAGACGAGCCTGCATCAGCAAATAAGCTTTAATGAGTACGTGAATGACGACATTCTATTTGTGGAAGGATAGAAATATATTGATGAATAGAGGTTATTCGCTTCTGTATATCGAAAGTTACTAGGAGTTCGTTTTTACAAATAGAATGGAGGAGCGTATATGGCAATCGAAGTAAGAAGAATTTCTGATTTGAATGAGGTCGACGTATCCAAGCTAATTCAAGAAAGCGAAAAAGAAGGGTACCGTTTTGTATCTAGGCTAGCTGCTGAGTATGAGGATGGTACAAACAGGTTTAGTGAGCAAGGAGAGGCACTATATGGTGCTTGGAATGAAGGAGAGCTAGTGGCAATTGGAGGCTTAAATCGAGATGTTTTAGGAGCAGATTCTGCTAGATTGCATCGTTTTTATACGTTGCCCGATTACCGTAGAAAAGGAATCGGCAGTGAACTTTTTAAAGCAATTTTAGAGGATGCTAAAGGTCAGTTCAACGAAATCACCACTAAAACCGAATCCATGAAAGCGGATGCTTTTTATCGGGCAAACGGCTTTATATTTGACCGCAGATCTCCTGACACCACTCATGTAATAGGACTTTAAACAACAATTCTATAAGGTGCTCTTTGTGAAGTTATTTACAAGGAGCACCTTTTTATATTCAATTCTTAGGTTCCTCTAGATGCTTTTCTTCTCGCATAGCTTTTCGCTCCAAAAGCATAAAAGCCTCGTTTTCTAAACGCAAAAGTTCTATCTCTAATTCCTTTTGTTTATGCTGCTGTTGTTTCACTGTTACGTAGCCACCCATAGCGATTAAACTCAGCAAGGATAAGCCAATAGTTGAAAAAATAAAGATAGCAATAATATCCTCCAAGAAATGCACCTCCCTTTATATAAATAGTATAACAAATACATTAATAGTTAAAGTTTCCAAGGATAAGAAAAACATAGAAGCAAATAACTAACAGGAGCTAACCTTTTGACAGTCTTCTTATATTAATATAATATAGAGAAGTCTCGAATTTGAGATAAATAAAAATATAAAATATATGGATATTATAGAGGAGTTATAAAAATGAACGTATTAGTAGTAAAAGCAAATAACCGACCAGCAACAGAAGCAATTTCAAGTAAAATGTATGAAACTTTCATGGCTGAACTTGAAGGTAAAGATGTAAACGTAACTGTTTATGATGTATATGAAGAGGATACTCCATACTTTGGACAAGACCTTTTCAATGCTTTCGGTAAAGTACAAACTGGTGGAGAGTTGACGGACGTTGAATCTCGCTTATTAGCAGCTAAACAAAAAGCAATGGATCTATTAACTGCTGCAGATGTTGTAGTATTTGCATTCCCATTATGGAATCTAACAATCCCTGCTAAATTACAAACTTTTATTGATTATGTATATGCTGCAGGCTTTGCATTTAAATATGATGCACAAGGCAACATGGTTCAATTAATGACAGACAAAAAAGCAATCTTCTTAAACGCTCGTGGTGGAATTTATTCTACACCTGAGGCAGCGCCAATGGAAATGGCTGTAAACTATATGCGTGCAGTATTTGGTGGAGTATTCGGTATGCAAATCATTGATGAAGTAATTATTGAAGGTCACAACGCTATGCCTGCTAAAGCACAAGAAATTATCTCTGCAGGTATGGAAGAAGTAAAAGCTTCTGCTCAACGCTTAGTAGAGTTAACAGTAAAAGGATAATAAACATATTTGGAGCCGGCAAGATCCTCAGAGATCTTGTCGGTTTTTTTTATAGGAGAGATTCTTATCAATGGAGGGCTAGAATGCATCCCGATACAAAGAGGCACGGAATATAGTAAATCGACTCAAGGTATGTCAGTCCCACAATTGATTACCAAACTGAAAATTTTTAATAGTGCCGGTACCCATTACGATAAATTATGAAGTATGGTTGGAGACAGTTTTCCGACTTTGTTTATGCGATTAAATTTATTAAATGAACTTTACCGACGGATCAAAGCCGTTTCTAATTATTGATTGGAGCACCAGACGGCGACTCCCTCTTAAAATGTAGTCGTACCAATGGTTTCATTACGTATTTTAAA
>NZ_CALIED010000028.1:0-3304 GCF_938022135.1 uncultured Psychrobacillus sp. | reverse complement strand
AGTTTTCAATGTTCATTGTGTCAGCCAAACTTGTTTACCTCTTGGCGACTTCTACTATATTACACTCGTTTTAAACTTACGTCAACACTTTTTAAAAACTTTTTTTATTTTTTTATATTAGTATAGAAATAGCTACTACTGACGCTACTCCTGGAACTCCTAATACTGCTACTACTGCGCCTGTAAAGAGATTGATCGGGACCGCGTATCCTGCCGTTCCAAGTAATAAATGAACTCCGAATAACAGTAAGATAGAAAACCCTAAACGAAATAACAAGATAGAAATACTCTCAAATAAATTAGAAGACGAACTCTTGAATACTAAAAACAGTAATAATACTAGCGAACACACAATAATGGTTAACTTCATGTAATTATCCCTCCATAAAATCAATATCCTTATTATATGAAGCTAGTACTATTAATATTCTATTTTATAATTACATTTCGAATCTTTGCCTCTTTATATAGATAGAAGTGTATACTCTCTGCCATTTTCCTTTTAGCAACTGCATCTAAATCATAGTCATTCAAGTAATCTTCAATTCGTTGAGCTTGTTGCCAATCTTCTTTGGTAGCTTTAATAAGCTCTACAAACCGTTCATCAAATTCTTTTTTCAGTTTCCCCTTTTTAAAAAACATCCAGCTCTACATCTCCTTATAGCTCCCTGCGTCCTTCTAATGCTTTAGAAAGAGTAACCTCATCTGCATACTCTAAATCTCCACCTACAGGCAAACCATGGGCAATCCTCGTAGTCTTAATGCCTGAAGGCTTTACTAGACGAGAAATATACATCGCGGTTGCTTCTCCTTCTATAGTAGGGTTTGTTGCTAAAATCAGTTCTTCTACTTGGTCATTCTGTAATCTTTTTAAAAGGGTCGGTACATTAATATCCTCTGGACCTATTCCATCCATCGGTGAGATAGCCCCATGCAGTACATGGTATAAACCATTGTAATCTCTCATTTTTTCCATTGCAATTACGTCTTTTGTATCTTGTACTACACAGATCATAGATCCATCACGCTGTTTATCCTGACAAATATGGCAAGGATCTATGTCCGTGATATGTCCACAAACCGAACAGTAGCTCAAGTTCCTTTTAGCGTCTACTAGAGCTTTAGCAAAGTCTAGTACTGTATCTTCTTTCATAGTTAACACAAAAAATGCCAGACGGGCCGCTGTTTTGGGCCCGATTCCTGGCAATTTCATAAAGCTTTCAATTAGCTTTGATATCGGTTCAGGATAATGCATGATTTGTCCTCCTAGAACATGCCAGGAAGGTTCAATCCTTTCGTGAATTGACCCATAGTGGCATTAGCTGTTTCTTCCGCTTTTTTCATTGCTTCGTTGGTTGCAATTACGATCAAGTCTTGTAGCATTTCCACATCGTCTGGATCTACAACAGTAGGGTCTAAAGCTACCTCTAGTACTTCTTTTTGTCCTGAAACAGTAACTTTCACCATTCCACCGCCGGCAACTGCTTCAAAACGTTGAGTTGCTAACTCCTCTTGAGCTTCAGCCATTTTCTTTTGCATCTTTTGCATTTGTTTCATCATACCTTGCATATTTCCCATTCCACGCATAATTATTTTCCTCCTTAGTCATCATGTACTTCTACAAAATCTTTGCCGAAAAGCCTCTCAGCTTCCACAATCAATGGATCCTCTGAAATCTCTTCCATTCCTTGTAGTAACTCCATCGCTTCTAATGGTTCTGAAGAAGACGCCGCCTCTGACTCTGTTGAATCTTTCTTTAATCCATTTTGCTGAATAAATTCTTCTCTAATCTTTAACCAACTTTCTTCAGGTACATACACTACCTCATACATCGTTCCAGTAAGATTCGCGATAAGCTGAGGGAAAGAAGTTGAGAATGTTTTATTCTCCATTGCCATTTGACAATGTATATCATACTTAAATTTTAACACAAATGCAGTAGAAGATGCTGCAACTGGCTCTGCATCATTTAATAACGCTGCATGTGACTTTTGTAGCTGTTGTAAGATAGTTGCCCAATGAGATTTAATGGCTTGGATATCTGATTTTGTCGCCATTTTTAAAATTTCTTGAATACGTCCACTAGACACTTTGACTCCTGAGGCTTTTTGTCTTGTTCTCTTGGGTTGTTCCTGCTGAGCCCCTTGACTGTTTCCTGTAGTATAAGTGCCTTGGCTTAATTGCTGCTGAAGTTGTTGTAATTGTCCTTCAAGCAACTGGACTTTATTCTCTAATTCAGTGGTATTAACGTTACCTACGTTTGCATCTTGAGGTACTTGTGCCAACCGTATAATGGCAGTTTCTAAATAGACCTTCGCATGATTAGAAAAACGCATTTCTTGTTGGGTGTTTGTAAGAATCGAGATACTCTTATAAAGGGTTTCTACCGGAAACTTAAAGGCAAGTTCTCTAAAATGCTCATCTCCCGTAGCAATTTCTAACAATTCCGCTTGATCGGGAGCTACCTGTAGTACTAATAAATCTCTATAGAACGTAATAAAATCCTCTGTTAATCTTACAGGATCTTTTCCGTCATCTACGAGCTTTTCAATGCTCCCTAATGCATGGGCAACATCTCTTTCACTCAATGCTTCTGCAAGCTGATAAAATACATCCTGACCTATTGAACCAGTTACAAGTAAAGCATCTTCTATAGTCATTGTTTCGCCACTAAAGGATACCACCTGATCTAACATACTGAGGGCGTCTCGCATCCCTCCTGCTGCAGCCTGGGCAATGATTTTCAAAACATTTACATCGTATTCAATTTGCGCATCTGTCAGCACTTCTATCATTCTAGAAACGATATCAGTCGAGGTAATACGTTTAAAATCGAAACGCTGACATCTAGAAATGATGGTTAATGGTATTTTATGTGGCTCTGTGGTTGCCAGTATAAAGACGGCATGTGCCGGTGGTTCTTCTAATGTTTTTAATAAAGCATTAAAGGCACTGGTAGAAAGCATATGCACTTCATCTATAATATAAACTTTGAAACGAGCATTGGAAGGAGCAAAACGCACCTTTTCAATAATATCTCTTATTTCCTCTACGCGAGAATTAGAAGCAGCATCGAACTCAATTACATCTGTGTTGGAACCCTCTGTAATGCTTTTACAAGTCTCACATTCATTACATGGTTCCTTTGCAGGGCCATTTTCACAGTTCAATGCCTTTGCAAATATCTTTGCGGCACTTGTTTTCCCTGTTCCTCTTGGTCCTGAAAATAGATATGCATGAGTAGTTTTATTATAAAGGAGGGCATTTTGAAGGGTTTGCTTGATATGAGTTTGACCGGACATTT
>NZ_CALIED010000027.1:0-21466 GCF_938022135.1 uncultured Psychrobacillus sp. | reverse complement strand
AATAGCAAAAGGGTTGGAAATCGTTTCGATTTCCAACCCTTTTGTCTACACTCTGTTAGTAATGAGGATTTAGAGTAAAACTATTTTTCCTCGATATAAGTTAATGTTCTCCCAGTAAATCCAAATAATATAGTTAAGATCGGGCTAAGCAAGCAGAAAAATGCAAATGGTAAGTACTCGAGTGTTGTCACAGCTAATACATTTGTTATGAAAATCCCACATACACTCCATGGTACAAGGGGGTTTACAACCGTACCAGCATCTTCCATTACGCGTGCTAAGTTTTTATTGGCCAAACCAACCTTTTTAAATTGTGCTTGGAATGCTTCTCCAGTCAATAAAATCGATAAGTACTGCTCTCCGATAAGTGTATTAACCCCTATTGCGGTAAAAGCAGTGGTTGCAATAACAGAACTCACCTTCCTTAGCGAGCTTTCCACTTTCATCAGTAAGCTTTGCACGATCCCGAGCGTAAACAAAAGTCCACCCATACTTAAGGCAAGAAGAACAAGCCCAATCGTAAACATCATGCTATTAATGCCGCCCCTAGAAAGTAAGGAGTCAATTGCTTCCATACCCGTGCTAGATGTAAAACCGTAAAATAGTATATTCAATACTTCCCCAAAACTAAAAGATTGATGGAAATAGGAAATAAGTATAGCAACAAATGATGTGAAAGCCAGAGATAATATAGCAGGCACTTTCTTAATGGAAAGTATAACGAGTAAAACAAGAGGAATCAGTGTATACCAATGAATCATCCCTGTTTGGAGTAGTCCAGCTTGAAATTCATTTACTTGCTCGAGCTGTTGAAATTCTTTGTTTGGCGATAAAATCCCATATCCAATTAGCGAAATAATGAATGCTGGTATCGTTGTCCATCCCATATTTCTAATATGTTCAAATAAATCTACCTGAACGATAGCAGATGCGAGATTTGTAGTATCTGATAGTGGAGACATTTTATCTCCGAAAAAAGCTCCTGAAACAATTGCACCAGCTGTAATAGCCAAAGAAATATCCATAGCGCTAGCCATTCCAATAAAAGCAACACCGATTGTAGCTACTGTTGTTAGGGAACTTCCTATCGATAAACCAACGATACAAGTAACTAGAAATACAATAGCATAAAAAAAGTGTGGCGTAATAAATTGAAAGCCTAAGTGAATAAGTGTTGGAATCGTCCCGCTCATCATTAAGCTACTAATTAATATACCAATAAAGAAAAAGATGAAAATTGCACCTAGTCCCGCTTTGGCACCATCTACTAGTCCTTCTTCTAGTCTTTTGTAAGGTACTTTCTTCATAAGACCATAAGTGATGAGTAATAGAATTGCCAGTAAGATAGGCATATGAGGAACTGAATCAAATTTTATGATACAAAGCGCCATTATAGCGATAATCATAGTACTAAGTAGTGCCGCCTCCGAAAATGAGGGGGAGATCGTGGAACGAATACGAAACATTGCTAATCCTCCTAATAATAGTTTTTAGGAATGAAAAAAAACCTTCCAATCCCTATAGCTAGGGACGAAGGAAATCTCCGCGGTACCACCCTATTTGTCGAACATCGTGTATGCTCAACCACTTCATTAAAACCGAGTTTACTTAATTGTTGTAATTCATCTATCATGATTACCTGAACTTTCACCAACCGTTCAGTCTCTTTTTGCTGGGTACATGCAGATTACTAGGACAATCACTCGTACATATTTCACTTTCGCGATTCAACGCTTTCAATCGCTAAAGTTACTAGAATTTTATCATGTTTTACTGTACTGTCAAGATGTATTATTTTAAATGCATTATTAACGGGTATCTTTAATGAAAAAGACAGAAAACCATTAATTTTAACGTAGCCCAAAACAAAAGGATGACCCCTGTGAAAGAAGTCATCTCTATAATTTATAAAATATAATAACTGCTAGTACTATCACTAAAACAATACGATAAACCTTAAACAGAATTTAATTAATTTGCAATTTCTGTTTAGCAATTATAAGTTCGCTCTAATTTATTCGTTTGGAGCCGTAATCCAAAACCTTAACTTCTTGTTATTATTCGAGCACTTTTTCTACTTTTATCTTCTGCTTTTTCGCTTTTAAATTCCCTCTCCAGGATAGATTTGTTCCCATTCTAATAATCATCTCTAAAGGACCTCGTTTAAATCTTTTTAGATAAAAATAGCTGCTTATGCACTGAAATACAAAAAGTATAAAAACAAGAAAAATACTGTTTAGCATTCCCAATGTTCCAAACTGACCCAAGCCGTATCCATAGAAGACAAAGGTACATACTACGCTTTGTGAAATGTAATTAGTTAAGGAAAGCTTCCCTGCACTCTCTAAACCAAGGAATACTTTGCTCGCAGAAAACTTTCTAAATAGAAAAGCAAATGTACCAATGTAAGCTATGGAAAGAAACTGTGCTCCTAGATGCTGAAAAATGCCCGTCCAATTGGACTCATCCCCAAGTATAGCTACTGATTTTAGCAAAAGTCCTATCGGCAATAGTGCCATACTAAGCTTATACCATTTCTCCTCCTGTTCCATTTTTTGAAATAACTTACCTTTTGCCGCTGCCATTCCGAATAAAAACATTGGAGAGGTCAAAAGCGGTGCAAATAACAGCATAAACAGTATTAAGAAGGCCGTTTCCAACTCATCGTCCGTAAACAAGGGGCTCTCATTATTTCGATGATCCTTTATTTCTTCATAAGAACCGCTTTTGTAGATATCATATGTTTTTTCTATGTAATCAGACAATCTTTTCTCTTCCTCTATCGTTTCCTCGACTACCCCATAACCCAATGCCCCAGTCAGGATAAATAAAACCATTCCCCAAATAATTAACGTTTTCTTTCTTCTATTGAGAAAAAGTAATAGGAAGATCCCCATCATTCCGTAAAAGGCCAAAATATCCCCTTCCCACAAGTAGGTTGCATGTAATAAACCTAATGAAAAGAGTAGTAAAAAACGTCTCCACAGGTGCCTTTTTACTTTTCCATTCTTATTTTTTATGGATTCCGCTAGTATGACTAGGGAATATCCGAATAAAAAAGTAAAAATGGGCATAAAACTCCCTTCTACAACAATTTTAAGAAAAGAATATAAACCCCTGTCTGTATCCGACAAAGAAAAATAACTAATTTCATCTTTCCCCCAAATACCGTAATGAAAGATTAAAAGATTAGCCAATAATATACCCAACAAGCTTAATCCTCTTAAAGCATCTATAAAGCGTACCCTTTTTGTATGCATCTAAAAAACCCCCTAAATTTTTCACCTTCCTAATTAGTATAAAATGGTAAGCTTATAATATATTGAAACCAACCTTAAAGAAACCTTAAATATTTATAGGAGTGAATTAATTATGAAAGATACTAATATTTTGATAGTTGAAGACGAGCTTGCCATCGCTGAAATGGTAGAAATCATATTAAGAAGAGAAGATTTTCGTCATATTGATATTTGTGAAACTTATCAGAAGGCCAGTAGTTATATTTCCACTAGTCTTTATGATTTATATATACTCGACATAATGCTTCCTGATGGAGTAGGACTTGATTTAGCTAAACAAATTCGCTTAAAATCCAATGCTCCTATATTTTTTCTAACCGCAAAAGAAAGCGATGCTGATAAAATAAGAGGATTTATGAATGGAGCTGACGATTACATAACCAAACCTTTTAATCCATTGGAGTTGGCAGCCCGAGTGAAAGCACATATGAAACGCTATACTTCTGTATTTAAACCTTCTGACGAAAAAGTATATAAATTCGGCTATTTTATGTTAGATAAAAGTAGCGCAGAGCTAACTGTAAACGGAGAAAAAAGTATTGTTACGGGTAAACTATTTCATTTACTGCTTCTATTTTGTGAAAATGCCGGACAGATTTTATCTAAGGAGCAAATTTTTCTTTCTATCTGGGGAGAAGACAGCTATATAGATGACAACACAATCATGGTACATATACGGAGACTCCGAGAGAAAATTGAACAAAATCCTAGTAATCCTCAACAGTTGGTAACGATTAGAGGGATTGGCTATAAGCTCGTAAACGAGGAGAAGTAACTATGAGACTTTCAAGTAAAATATCACTACGATTTTTAATTTATTTTGTCGTATTCTATGCCGTATTATTTTTAGTCACATTTGGGATGTTCGCTTATATCATTTACGATTTACTTTCAAAGGAAGCTATCTCGGATATTCGTGCATTGGATGCCTTTGAAATAGAAAGTGACATTCAGAAACAAACGGATGGTAGCTATATATTTTCGGAGGACTTTGTAAAATTAGCCAAGCAAAACTCCGGCCATGTATATCTTGTAGACGAAGTAGGCAAAATTCTTGTAGCTACTAACCAAGAAAATCAGTCCTCACACTCTATTGAATGGACTGCCATACAGAAAAAAGATCATGTTGTTTGGGAGTTACCAGACCAGCTTTTCATGATTTTCATAGAAGACCATCCGGTAGAGTCGTTACTTGATAAGCTTTACATAAATAATGAAATTCAAATGAACGAGGAGCTAGAAAAAGAAATTTCAGCTGTAGATGCATCCGTTGAAATATACAACTCCGATGGGATAAGAGAAGAAATCTTTTATGGGGATATGAATAAAGCATTAAGTAGCATGGAAGTAGTTACGAATAGTCAGGACTACTTTGAAAGAAAAGAAGTTACAGCTATCAGAATGATGGAAAATGGAAAAGTCCTAGTAGTACGAATGCCTAATATGAATTATCATCCCTTTGAGCCGGCCTTAGTAGATACCATGAAAAAGCTAGTGTTCTCCATTTTAGCATTTCATCTCTTTCTGTTCATCTTTACTATTCTTTTTTCTATCTGGCTTGGATATCGATTTGGTCGTCCTTTGCTCTACTTCTTACATAGAATTGAAAAGTTAAGCGTAAAAGACTATGAATCACCAAATGATAAAAAATTGCGTTCGCCAAAATCCGGTAGATTTAAACGAAAATACCGTATATACGAGGAAGTGGATAAGTCCCTAGCCAAATTAGCAAATACATTAAAAAGTAACGAAGAGAAGATAATAGAAACGGAAAAACTAAGAGAGGACTGGATTACTGGGCTTTCTCATGATTTAAAAACCCCTCTCAGTTCAATCTATGGATATTCTACCATGCTAGCTTCCTATGAATACTCCTGGTCGGCTGAAGAGGTACAACACTTTGCTAAAACCATGCAGGAAAAGTCTAATTACATGAATGCCTTAATCGAGGATTTGACCTTTACTTACCAATTGAAAAACGATGCAATTCAACTTAACAAAGAAAAATTAAATCTCTTTAAATTTTTAAGATCCTATGTTATCGCCAGTCATTGGAATGATGTTCAAGAACCTAGAGGGAATAAGGATCTTACTGTCTATTTAGATGCAAAGCTATTTGAACGGGTTCTCGATAATCTTGTAGGAAATGCAGTAAAACATACTCCGAATGGCACTAAAATATACTTGGAAATCTATGAAAAAGACAGCCTAGCCTGCCTCACGATTCGAGATGAGGGCCCTGGTATTCCAAAGGTAGTATTAGACAACTTGTTTAACCGTTACTATAGAGGAACAAATACTACCTCTGAAACTTCGGGAACTGGTCTTGGTTTAGCAATTACTAAACAGCTTATAGAAGCACATAACGGAATCATAAAGGTAGAATCCTCAAACACCGGAACCCTAGTGACTGTCATCTTTCCAAAAAAATAACAAGAAAAGCGCAAGCGCCTATGTCTGCCCCGACAGGCAAATGGGGAAAAGCGAGGAGGCAGCTCCTCAGCCACCGCAGCTTTTATCCATTTGACCCCGAGGGGCAAGGCGGTGGAGCTAGACATCTATTTATCCACAGGTCCAGAGTTTAATAATTTCCTAAATAACAAAAAAAAGCATTGGGAGCGCCCAATGCTTTTTGTTATTCTTAGAAAAATATAATAACCGCTAGTACTGCTGCTAAAACTATTCGATAAATAGCGAACGGTGTTAGTTTAACTTTATCAATTAGTTTCAAGAAGAAGCGAATCGATATTAAAGCAAATACAAATGCGCTGACAAAGCCTACTGCATAAAAGCCAAAATGATTCATCTCCACGTACTCCCAGTTTTTCAAAAGGGATAGAAAGCTTGCCCCTGCCATAATCGGCACAGCCATGATAAACGTAAAATCTGCTGCAGTTTTATGATTCATCCCTAATAATACGCCACCGGAAATCGTTGAACCAGAACGAGAAAATCCTGGCCACAATGATAGACATTGTATAAGACCTACAAGAATTGCTTGCTTATATGTAATCTTGTCTAGTGTGTTCGTTTTTGGATGTTTAGGTCCAAGTTTATCAGCAACAATCATAAGGATCGCACCTAGCACTAATCCTATTAATACAGTCTCTGTTGTAAATAAATGCTCATCGATGTAATCCTCAAACAATACACCTAGCACACCAGCAGGTATAAGCCCAACAATTACATGAGTTAGCTTTAACTGTCCGCCTTTAGGCGCATCCTTTATTTTATATAAGCCTATTAAACTCAATAATCTTTTCCAAAAGACAACGACTACAGCGAGGATTGACCCAAGCTGAATAACAATTTTGAATGTATTAGCTGAGTATTCTCCTAAAAAGTCTTTTGTTTGCAGCCACATATCATCCACGATAATCATATGACCAGTTGATGAAACCGGAGCAAACTCCGTCATACCTTCTACAAAACCTAATATTAATGCTTTAAATAATTCTAGAATTTCCATAAGATCTCCTTAGTCACGTTTTTTAAAATACCATACTAAAAATGCAATCCCTACTATTGCTATAAGAACATACACTATGTTCGAGTAGATATCCATATACCCTACGATATCCTCCCAGTTTTCACCTACTGCAGAACCTACAGAAACTAAAACCGTGTTCCAAATAAGTGTACCTAGTGTAGTAAATAGAAGGAACAGCCAAAATTTCATATTTGACATCCCTGCTGGAATAGAAATAAGGCTTCTCACCAATGGAATTAGTCGACCAAAAAATACAGCCCAAACGCCATATTTGTCAAACCAGGCATCCGCCTTATGAATATCTTTTATAGTAAGTCTCAAGAATTTACCGTACTTGTTCACAATCTTTTCTAAACGCTCTACATCTAGTAATAGACCAATCCCATAAAGAATTGCCGCGCCAATTACCGACCCCGCAGTAGCTGCTAGAATAACACCTACCTTGGTCATCGAAGTTGTAGTTGTCATAAATCCTCCAAGCGTTAAAATAACCTCTGAAGGTATCGGCGGGAATACGTTCTCTAACAATATTAATAAAAATACGCCAAAATATCCAAACTGATTCATCCAGTCTGTAACCCATGCTTCCATTATACTTACACATCCTCTAACTTAATCTCTACCGACCATAACTCTGATTGACTACCTAGTCGAATCGGTGGTCCCCAAAATCCAAATCCGGAAGATACAATCGCATGCATATTTCCTTTTTTCCTATACCCGTAATCTAGCTCAAAAATTCTTTGGGTAAACATATGATTTGGCCACATTTGACCACGATGGGTATGACCCGACACGTGAAAGTCTACCTTCGCCCTCTCAGGGATGAGTAAATTAGACGGTGTATGATCCATTACAAACCATGGCAAATTGTTTTGTTTTGGTGCCAATTCGGATAGTTCTTTTCTGTTTCTATTCGTTAAGTCCTCACGTCCTGTCAAATAGAACGTGTCTGCCACCATGATTGTTTCATCTAATAGCATCTTTACATTGGAAGCTTCCATTTCCTCCACAAGTAATGGAATTTTCTTTCCATAGTATTCATGGTTTCCTAGCACCCCATAATTACCATACGTAGATTGAAGCTGCTTCATCACCTCGGACATGCCCTTTTTTACAAACCATATTGGGTCATCGTCCACTAAATCTCCAACTAGTAATACCAAATCTGGATTTTGTTCATTTGATTTTTTTACAAATCTTTGTAAATGCACTTTATTGGATAACAGACCAAGGTGAAAGTCAGATGCAACCACCACTTTTAGCTTGTCCACTGCCGCTCCCTTTTTAGGTATGGTAATAGTAAGTTTTCGGACTACTGGCGAGAAGGCATTATATGTTCCGAGCAACATGATCAAAACAAAGATTAGCAAAACGATTCCACCAATCAGCTTTAAATACTCTGGGAAAATCCACACGAGTATACTTGCAATCGGGAATAAAAGAATTCCATACTGCATGATTATAAGCCAATAAGAACCTATTATACTAAAAGTTCTTAGTCTGTGGTCAAGTCTTGCAATAATAATTGCATAAGCAACTAAAAACCAAATCCCCATGAAAATCCCAAGATTAATTGAGAAGAAAGCTTCTAACCATGTCCACACACTCCAACCAAAATAAAAAACAATTGCGGAATAAATAAGGATCGCTAACGTTATAAAGCCAATTTTTTTCATTTGAGTTCTCCATTTTGTCTTTTCCCATTAGTATAGCAGATTTGCGTAATTTACTCCTTCTCAGCCTTAAGACCGAGGAGAAAATCATGTTTAAGCCCGTTTAGCAAAACATAAGGAGTTGGTAAGCTATAGATACAGACGAGAGGAGGAACAAATATATGAAAAAATTTGGTTTAGTTACACTTGGGATAATTGCAGGAATTGTAGCATTGGTGAATCTTGGTCCGTTATTAGGATTAGGAATATCCGCATTGTTCGTCATTGCAGGTGTACATTTCTACTTAAAAAGCGATTCAAGCCTACTAAAAATCTTTTGGGCAACAGTCGGTATTATCGGTTTATTGACAGCGATTTCTAATATACCAGGATTCGTTGGTATCTTATCAATCGTAGCTTTATACTTCATCTGGAAAACTTGGAATAAGGAAGAGCTTTCACTATCAATACAAAAAAAAGATGATCCATTCGTTAATTTTGAAACACAGTGGAACGAACTTAATAAATAAGGAGGAAACAAACATGACATCATTACTACAACGACTAAAGTATTCAGTTAAGGCTGATCTACATCAACTATTTGATAAAAAAGAAGAAAAGAATCCAATCGCTATGCTCAATCAATACATTCGAGAAGCCGAGAAGCAAACAGAGCAAACCGGTAAATGGTTAGAGCGCCAAGGGAAATTAAAGCAAGAGCTGGAAAAAGAATTGGCTGAGACATTACAGATGGCTGAAAAACGCAAAAACCAAGTAGAACTAGCTACTGCTTCAGGCGAAGAAGATTTAATTTCCTTTGCACAGGCAGAGGTTGACGCCTACAACGAACGTGCAACAACTTTACAGACTAGCATTCACCAAACGATGGAGGAGCTTTTCGGGTTAGAGCGCAAATATGAAGAGATGAAGCACAAAGTGAAGGATATGAAGGTCCGCCAACTGCAGCTCATGGGCAAAGAAAATGTTACACGTGCCCACCACCAAATGGATCAATTGTTAAAGCCTGAAGAAAAGCAGAAAGGATTCGGTAATTTTCAAGACATGGAACAATATATCGAACGCCTTGGACAAAAAATTGAAAAAGAGCATGAAATCACTTCCATGGAGCAACGTTTAGAACAATTAGAAAAAAATGAACAACCAAAGGCTGAAATTGTGTAATATATAGTAAAAGGTTTTCCATTTTATAGGACCAATGAGGGGAAGGCAAACGCCTTCTCCTTCTCATGCATTACTATGCGAAGAAGGGAGAATACAAGCATGAAAGAAAACCAAACAAACAAGCTAGCTTTTTTTCTTATTTGTTTTGTTTTTCTCATTTTTATAGAAGCTACTATATTTGGGAACGGCAATATTATATTAGTCCTTCTTGGCATAGGAATGATGTACTTTAGCTTACGGAAGCAATCGAAATATATGTTCTGGCTAGGCTTTATATTTCTGATTTTAGCTATCTTTTCTATGTGGAGCCTACGATTGTTTTTAGTAGCTATCCTTGTCTATTCCCTTTATAAGCTTTGGAAAAACGAACCTATTAGCCAAGTGATTAAACCGTTTGGCAAGGTATATGAAGAAACACCAAATAGTATTATTCAAAACAAGCTATTTTCATCACAATCAACGCCATTTCAAGCCTATGAGTGGCAGGATGTTCACGTGCAAAGCTTTTACGGAGACTATGTAATTGATGTTACGGAGACAGTGCTACCAAAAGGCACTTCCCTTATTTCCATTCGACAATCTTTAGGAAAGGTTACAATACATGTTCCATACGAGATTCCAGTCCGCATACATTACACTACCGTAATTGGTGAAGCACGAATTCTTTCCCGCGGAGTTCAGCGTCTATGGAACCAGACTGTCCTTGTAAAGGACGGTTACCTAGATGAGGTTTCTCATCCAGCAGAGCTACTCATAACTGTATCCACGTGGATTGGTGATGTTGAGGTGATTCGAAAATGAAAATACTTCTAGGGCAAGGAATCTCCCTCTTTTTCTATCTAGTTAGTATTATTGTGTTACTTTTATATGTTGTCTGGGGCTGGCCAAATGACGAAGCTTGGTGGTCATTGTTAAACCAGACATATGCACAAATACCTCTAGGCGTATGGATAATAATTGTGCTAGCTTTTATAAGCTTCGGATTTTCATTGAACACACTTCAAAAGGTATGCGGTCAAGAAAAGAAAATAGAAACGAGCTTACGACCATTACTTGCAGAAACGTTTGAAACGAGCAAGAAAAAATATACACAGACCAAAAGAATGCAGGCAACTGTTACTCAACTAGAACAGCTAATCCTGACCCAACGAAAAACATTACAGCGTATAACAAATGAAAAGGCTGAAACACAGGACAGAATTATTCAGGAAAGACTAGTCCAAGAAAGACAAAGATTGGCTAGAGAGCTCCATGATTCCGTATCCCAGCAGCTTTTTGCAGCGTCCATGCTTCTATCTACCATGGTAGAAATAGAAGAATCTAAAAATGGAGAAGTCCCAAAAACCTTAATGCAAACAGAAAAAATCGTACAGCAGGCTCAATTAGAAATGCGCGCGCTACTTCTCCACCTACGCCCTGCAGCTTTACACAATAAAACCTTAAAGGAAGGCTTAGAGGAGTTACTTCAGGAGCTTCAAGAGAAAGTGTTTTTTACCATACACTACCGATTAGAAGAGGTTTCCTTGTCTAAGGGCGCCGAGGATCATTTATTCCGAATCGCACAGGAAACCTTATCAAATACACTAAGACATGCTAAAGCAACTGAAGTAGACATTCTCTTCGTTGAAAGAGACAATCTCGCTATTTTCCGTGTCCAGGATAATGGTGTTGGGTTTGAAGTAGGAGAAGGTAAAAATGGCTCTTATGGAATTCAAAGTGTTCGAGAACGAGCCGTCGAGATTGGTGCTACATGCAAAGTCGTATCCGTTCCCTCTCAAGGAACAATTGTAGAAGTGAAGCTGCCTATTGAAAGACCAGTAGTCCAGCCTGTAAATATAGATATTAAAAAGGCCACGGAGGAGTGAATAGAATGATTCGCATTTTGCTAGCCGATGACCATGAGATGGTCCGTATCGGCGTTTCAGCTTACTTACAAGCTCAACCAGATATGGAGGTTGTAGCTGAGGCAGTAAATGGACTAGAGGCAGTCGAATTGGCTCTCAAGCATCGACCTGACATTATTTTAATGGATATGGTCATGCCTATTATGAACGGGGCAGAGGCTACTCGGGAAATTATTAAAAAATGGCCTGAAGCCAAAGTGATGGTAGTCACTAGCTTTATCGATGACGACAAGGTGTATCCTGCTTTGGAAGCAGGAGCGATCAGCTATCTCTTGAAAACGTCCAAAGCCTCACATATTGCTGATTCAATTCGTAAAACTTTAAATGGTAATGCTGTTTTAGAGCCAGAGGTCACTAACAAGATGATGTTACGCATGCGACAAGGATCTGGTCGTTCATTACATGAAGATTTGACTGATCGTGAACTAGAGGTACTTCTTCTCATAGCCGAAGGCAAAACAAATCAGGATATTGCCGATACTTTATTTATTGCGCTCAAAACAGCAAAAACCCATGTCAGCAACATTTTGTCCAAGCTGGAGGTAAATGATCGTACTCAAGCTGTCATTTATGCCTACGAACATAAGTTAGTCTCTACAAAAAAATAACCAAACCTCCTCGGCTATCATATGCTAATGAAAAGACAGCCAAAGGATGATAGACAACATATGACTCCCAATAACAACGACAAACCTAGTGAGCAACCTAACCTTGGCGCTACCGTGGACTTCTTGGGCTCTGTCGTCATCACATTAGGTTTCCTCATTGGTACTATTGGAGAAGGTATCACCCTCCAAGAATCCTTAGAAGAAAAGAAATCTGAAAAAAACTCTAAGAACAATCAGAAACTGCAGCTCTCTCAAATAGAAAAAAAATTAGACCAAGTGATTAAAGAGCTAGAAGCATTAAAGAAAAGGAGATGATCCTAACCATCTAAGGGTCATCTCTTTTTGATGTTTTAGCGTATTTAAAACAATGCTATTATTTTTCGGAAATCACTCATTGATAGTAGCGCTACTTTCTTATCATACGTATTAAACTTCTTAAGAAATTCAGGTTTCATTTGTTTTTCAAAGTATCTCGTCCATTGAAACATTTTTAGAAATATAGAAAAGGTTGGCTGGTAGTTAGCTTTTTCCAATCCAAGTGCCTGACGAGTAAACCTCTTTATAATTCGCCAATGTCTTATAGCTACTGGAATATCTAGAAATAAAATATAATCGGCTGCCTCTAATGCGGAATCCGTCCACTGAATATGGACTCCTTCGATTATCCACTGCTCCAATCGAATTGCATCTTTTAGCAAATCGTCTCGTTTCTCTTCAGAATTTCTAATATCCCCCTCAGGGCGTCTGGTCCAAACAAAGTTATCCGTTTCAAAGTGAGGAATATTATAGTGATTCGCTAGCTGACGAGCAAGGGTCGTTTTCCCACTTCCTACTGATCCCACAATATATATTTTCATCTGTTACTCCATATTTGCTTGATTGATCGAATGAATGATTCCTGCATGAACGCCTTCATGCCAGACAATAAATTGCACAATTGCCTCTACAGTTTCCATGCTATGTAGATTCCCTATCTCTAACGTATCTATTAAATAATCTTGAAGATTTGGTGCTAAAAGTGCTAACACACGGTCTAACTGGTCTTTTAAACTAACTACTAGTTCTTCTTTTGAAGCGGGTATCTCCTGCCAATCATCCGGGCCTGTCCCTGGGGCAAAAAAAGGTATCCATTCAGGATGTACAATACTGTAAGTTGGAATAGCTTTTTGAACCAAAATTTCCATTTGTACATAAACGTGCCCAACATTCCAACGAACGGTGTTAGAGAATCCTTTAGGCTTTATATCCCATTCATCTTCTCGGCATTGTTTGATTCTGCCTAGTGTATAGATTCTTGCAAAGTTTAGTTGGTATAAAGATTCTATTGTTCTCCACCCCTTTTTAATTTGAGTATATCATTTATGGGAAAATTCTGTCTCCTGATACTTGTTTTCTATTTTAGTAGATGATATGTTTTAAGAAAAAGGAGAGATTACTATAGACCAACCCCGTGTCATTCCCAAGCCGATTGAAGTATACAAGAGATTTATTCATAGACTACCTATTCAGCATTCCCTAACTTCCCTTTTAGAAGATCGTATCTATAATCTTGAAGCAGGCTATGCCGGCGAAACATACGTTGATAACTTTCTGAAGCAAATACCTTTTTTAAGACAGCATGCTATCTTAAAGGACCTTCATCTACCTATACACGACTCCAGCTACCTTCAAATCGACACCTTGATTCTTACCCAGAAATACCTTGCCATTCTCGAAATCAAAAATATTCGAGGAAAGATTTCCTTCCAAAGAAATCCAGATCAACTTATACGTGAAATCAATGGGGAAATCACAGCCTTTAAATGTCCTGAGCAACAAATCATACGCCACGCCCAAAAGCTAACATCACTATTAAATTCTCTCAAAATTCAGCTTCCAGTGAAAAACTTTATCGTCTTCGCTTCCACTAAAACTATTGTTACACAACCTCCGAAGCTAGTAAGAGCAGTCATGGGTTGCGACATTGCAACTCATATTAATTCCCTTCACGCACTCCCTGACATCCTATCCGTAACCAAATTTGAACATCTCCTAAATTATTTCACAGTGAACACCACCGAGTTTATCCCAAAACCACTATCTCATATCCATCCCTTAGATTTGAAGGACATTAAGAAAGGTTTGCTATGTGGAAAATGCTTTCAATTTGTAGAAGGGAATTGTTCCTCATGCGGCACCTTAAAAAAGACAATGCAACAGCAAGCATTAGAGGACTGGTTTTATCTGTATAAGGAAACAATCTCCAACAAAGAGTGCATGGAATTTTTAAATCTAAAAGACAAGCATGCTGCTTCCTACTTATTAAGGAACTCTAGATTATATCCTATCAATAATACGAAAAGTCGCTACTACGTCATCCAAAAGAAATAAAGATTCACGAACCGGTAGTAGTTTGAGCGAAGATTAGGTAGGCTGTTCAGAGGGTTTGACATAGCAAGTCACAGTTTTAAACCATTGCCGGCCTGAGTCTCCTCCTGGAGATGGATTACTACAATCCTTCGCTCGTTTACTACAATCCAGCTCTACTTTACGACAATCACCTAGTTTTTTACTACAATCAATGGCCAAACACTATCCCCGACTATCGATTACAACAATCCGCGTCTCGTTTACTACAATCCAGCTCTACTTTACGACAATCAACTAGTTTTTTACTACAATCAATGACAAAACACTATCCCTGACTATCGATTACGACAATCCGCGTCTCGTTTACTACAATCCAGCTCTACTTTACGACAATCACTCTCTTTTTTACTACACTCCCTGCTCCAAGCTTACTCCCGAGTAAAATTTACTCCCATCCCATGCGTACACAACAAAAAAACCCTTCCACAAGGGAAGGGGTTTCGATTTTCTTTATTAGATTACTGGTATTTTGACAGTTACTTTAAACAGATCTCCGTCTACTTCGGTTACCAGGCTTCCCCCATGTAAGTCTACAATAGATTGAGCAATGGCAAGGCCTAGTCCAGAGCCTTCTGTGTGACGGGATGTGTCTGCACGCTTAAATCTCTCCGTAAGCTCTGCCACATCATCGCCCAGCTCATATTTCGCGATATTTTTAAACACAAATACTGCATGGTCATCTAATTGGTCTAAATTTACATAGACTCGTGTATTTGGTAGCGAATACTTTAACGTATTGATAATTAAATTATCTAGAACTCTCCACCACTTTTGCCCATCTACATAGGACATGATTGGCTTGGAGCCTATAGTCACTCGATAATCTAGTCCTGATTTATCAATATCCTCCTGGTGCTCTGCAACTGCCTGCTGCAACAGCTGAGTTAAATCTACTTTACGTTTGTCTAACTCAATATTTCCCGAGGCCATTTTAGATACCTCAAACAAATCTTCAATTAATGTTTTTAACCGTAATGATTTCTTATCTAAAATCGCTATATACGAAGCTCGCTCTTCCTCCGTAATATCGGGATTTTTCAAAAGATCAGTGTACGTAATGATGGAGGTCAGTGGTGTTCTTAAATCATGGCTTACATTAGTAATTAGCTCTGTTTTTAGACGCTCGCTTTTCACCTGCTCGATTTGAGAAGTTTGTACCCGCCCTCTTAACTCATTCACATTCGATGCAAGCTTAGCAATCGGTGATCTTCCCTTCACCTTAATTTCAGACCCATCATTGCCTCTAATCATTTCTTCGGTTTTTCCAATAATACGATTCAAATAAGCCATTCTAGATAATAAAATAAATAGGACAGGAATGCCTATAAACAACGTGCAAGGAATCCATAAGATGATTAGTTCTGGAATACTTGCCATTAAGACCGTACCTACTCCCCAGAAAAATACTACAATTAGCATAATAATTGTTTGTACCCCAATGGAGCGATTTAGGAAAAAACCTTCCAATGATTTAATCCCATGAACTGTGAGACTGTTTTTCCAGTCTGCTGTACTTAACGATTCTTTTAGCCATGGAATTTGATAGAGAGTTGCTGCTGTTAAGATAACCGCAATAATAAATCCACCGATTGGTATATCATATCCTCCATAATGGAAAACAGAGAGCATTGCTTCTTCAGTAAATAAAATTGCTAGGAATCCACTAACAAAAATTAATACTATCTGAACATCAATTGGCAAGCTTTCATATTTTGCTCTTCCTTTTTCAAAAATGAAAGATTTACGATTCTTTCTCCATTGAAACACAAACAATACTGCTGAAAGAATCCCTACTACAATGACACTATAAAAAATTAGCTGTCGTGTTTTAAAGTAATTGTACTCATACGATCTATTTCCACTAAGCATACTTGCTTCTGATATGGCAATGGTACCTTCAAAGCGAGTATATCGACTTCCAAGAGTGTCACTTAGATCCCTATAAGCGCCGTCGTAATAATCTTCATTAATTGCTGGTGAATACGTGTTAGGTTCCTTTAAATAGCCATTATCACTAGAGTACACTTTCTTAAACGCCATTTTCTTTCCGATTGTTCCGTTTGTAAATACCTCTCCGGTTTCTACATTTTTTAATTCGTAGTTAAAATCATCTTTCTCATTTAATAAATGGTTTTTTGCTTTAGCTACACTTTGGAAATAAGCATCCACTTCTTCTTCTTTTTCTTTTCGGATTTTATCCTCTACGTACTCGTCGCTTTCAAAATTCTTCTTAATATCGGCTATCTTAGCATCCCGTTCTGCTATGAGGCTAGCTCTAACCGTGTTTTCTACATCCTTCTCCTGTGCTGCATCACCCTCGGCAGATGTCTCCTCTGTAGTTGTAGAGTTTATTCTATCCTCGTAGTTACGCTCTATAGAATAGATTTGATCTTCCAAATTTCCATAACGATTACGATGCTCTTCAATTTCACTAGAGGTAACTACTATATTTTTCTTTACTGCTTCTATATCTGGGACAGCCAACGCTAATGGAACAAGTGCAGATTCGAACTCGTCTAATTCTTGTTGAAAGCTAGAGCTATCGAAATAGTTTTTCCCTATATACTCTCTACCTAAATTTGTAAGAGTAATGAACGCACCAACGGCTATCACTACCAACACACTCAATACAATTACTTTTCCTAGAGGGCGCTTCATCTCGCTCCTCCTTTCATTAATTCAACAATGTCTGTAAAGGTTCTGCTAATCTCCATGATTGGAATGAGCTGTGATGTACAATAAAATAAACATATTGCTCCGCAAAGAATAGCCCCTATTGAAAATAGAAAACTCCATTTACTTGTCGATTTTATAGCCAACTCCCCACACCACCTTTAGGTATCTCGGATTTTTAGGGTCTGCCTCAATTTTTTCGCGTATTTTACGGATATGAACAGCCACTATATTCTCCGCGTTGTAGGCTGGTTCATTCCATACTCGTTCATAAATATCATGAATAGAAAAAACTCGACCTGCATTGGTCATTAATAGTTCCGTTATTTTATATTCGATTGGAGTGAGCTTTACCGCTTCTCCTTCTACAGAAAGCTCCTTTGCCTCCTGATTTAAAATGAGACCATCCACTTCTATCACCGCTTGCCTGCCCTGATACGTCCCTAGCTTTGTGTATCTTCTGAGCTGTGACTTAACTCTGGCTACAAGTTCCATAGGATGAAATGGCTTCGTTACGTAATCATCTGCACCTACAGACAATCCGTGAATTTTATCTGAATCCTCTGCTTTAGCACTTAACATAATAATTGGTATATTTCTTTGCTCTCGAATTTTAAAAGTAGCAGAAATTCCATCCATTTGAGGCATCATGATATCTAATACAATGACATGAACCTCGTTTTCCTCTAGCAACTCCAGTGCCTCTATCCCATTTCCTGCCTTCAACACACGGTAGCCTTCATTTTTTAAATAGATTTCTATTCCATCTCGAATGTCTTGATCATCATCGGTCACTAGTACAGTAAACTCAGGCATCTCTTGCTACCTCCTCACGTTTGCTTTCTTATGATTCTTATTGTAACCTTCATTTCTTAACATTCCAGCAGTATAATTCTGAAGAAAATCTTAAGAAATTATTTGGTTTATTTATATATTGTTGCACTATAAGGTTTTTGTAAGCTTAACTAAATTATCGGCATAATAAAGTACATTCAAAATAAAATGAAAATTTTCTTTTCACTCCCTCTAATGAATCAAAAAATCCACCTACCTTTTTACAGGTTGGTGGATTCATTACATGTTTCTTCTATAGTAGTGCAAAGCTCTAGGTCAATGTCCTGGTAACTTATATCGCTAATCCGTTCTATATAAGAATTCACTACTTCACCAGAATATTTTTCAAATAATTCATTTACTAATTGATCTAGCTCTAATTGTTCCTTCGTTTTGCTCATGATTAGCAACTCCTTAGTCCATAATTGTTATATCTACAATTTCTTCTAGCTTAATAGGTATTAAATAAAATGGATCGTGAAGATGAATTGTCCTATGCTTTACATCTATTTCTTCAATGGTACCCCTGTTATAAATATAGTGACCATTTTTCCAGCGTTTGATCTTCGTATCACCTTTAGACGTATAGGCTAACTCAAGCGTCTCTGAGATTATGACATAATCGTATTCGGTTAATACTGGCTTAGGCTCTTTCTTTACCTCTTCATAATACTCACGAAGTAGTGAGACATGTTCTGGAAGCATCATAGATGTCCCCCATTTAATATTTCGACGAGGATCTAAAGGATATTTAGATTTTTTAATCCCTTCAAAAAATTTATCATGAATATTCATATAACCTCACGTTCCTTTTGGAGAACGGGAACAAATGCTAACACATTTTCTATTTTAAAGATCCTTTTCGTACCTCTTAAAAGCAATAAGCCTGGAAGGAGTCCTTAGAGACACTTAGCACCTTAACTCGTCTCTTACTGATTTCCCCATTGTGTTTCATGTAAATCATTTCAGATAACTGATTGGCTTTCATTGACTTCAAAATTATTATGCGCACATTTGTTCCCTCCTATTACTTTTTAGTATACGAACATTTGTTTGTTTTTACAACTTGAAATTTCAGGAAAATGAAATTTTAGTAAACAAAAAAACGCCACTATGGGCGTTCTAAATATTTCAAGTCACTCTGTTTAGTTATCCATCTACTTTTTATATTTTTCGTTCAAATCATTAATTACTTCAATGGCTTCGTCAACACGCTCGACATCAATAACTTCAATATTTAACTTTAACTCTCTTTGAAGGGTCTCTGCTTCTTTTGCATTTTCGCTCGGTATAATCATAAAAGGAAAATCATATTTTTTAACATTTTGTAGTTTTTCTCTCAAGCCTCCAACAGCTAAAACATTTCCCTCTGCATCAATGGCACCTGTAATAGCCAAACGTAGACCATTTTGTAATTCACCTTTTATAATGAGTTCAGTTAACAGCAAGCTTAGCCCTGCACTGTCTCCTATCCCTTTATCATGCTTGAAATATTCTGTAAGCCTTGCTTCTTCTTTACCAAAGTACAGTTTTAAGTTCTCTCTCATCTCTTCCTTCGGCGTTTTTTTAAGTTGTAGCCACTCAAATATTGTCCTGTTCTTATTTTCGTAAAGAATCTCATTCCTTACTTTAGTAATTGTTATGACCTCTTGATCAGGGTACTTCCTTAAATACTCCTGAGCCTCCTGTTTGCTTTCCATGTTATCTAAAGCTTTGTAAGAAATAGCTACTATAAAGATTCCTGAACCTTCTACTGTCTGTCTTGGTTCTACATATAAGTTTGCTACGTATGTTTTTGTAACGAACCCTAGAAGCGGAAGCTCATAACAAAATAGAAGCAATAGGATCGCTAGAGAAATAGTAAGTTGTTGTTTGGTCTTCTGTTTTCTTCGAAATATGAAGATAGAGATAGTTAGCATAAATAAACTAAGGAGCAGTAAAACTAAAAACGAGATACCATCTATAGCGTCTCGAAGGAATACACCTAGTACTAGAAGATAAAAAACGATTGTTATAATGATGGGGATGACATTTAGTGATTGAGCCTTATCTTTCAATATAGTAGTTCAGCTCCTTTTTAAAAGACAATACTAGTCAAGATAAAGATATCTTTGTTAAGTTATGCATGAGATTATGAAATAATGTAGGTAGTGATATTTCGAAAATATGATAGAAGTATATTCACAATATAATGACTCAATTCATAAATTTGATTTGCAATGACAGGTAATGTCATACTGCTCAACCCAAGAAAAATCTGCCAGAGTGGAAATAAATCCCGTTTATTATTGAGGGAAATACTTACTTCAATAAGACATCACACAATTTGTGAATCCAGTATATAGTAAAAATTAAGGTGATATAACATTTTTTAGTTCCAGTATAATCCACTTAAAGGAACTTATCTATTACTTTTCCATAAATCTGAAACTTTCTCAGATAAAAACTGTCTAATACCTTAAAGGAGTGAACAAAATGAAAAAAATGTTTTGGAGTATGTTAACTATTTTTACAATCTTATTCCTTGCTAGCTGCGGAACTAATAATGATAATGACCCAACAACAGGCAGTGAAGAGCAAGAAAAAGAAGCAAAGGTCTCTACCCAATTAAATGTTGATGCTAATGGAGAAGCAATGCTCCTTATTAAAAACCCTGCGGATAATGAAATGACACTAACCTTTCCAAGCGGACAGGAGGTAGAGTATCAGCTACTAAATCAAGACAAAAATGTCGTGTATACGTATTCTGCCAATAAAAACTTTACACAAGCAATTCAGGAAAAGAAACTAAAGCCTAATGAAGAGATTTCCGTTAAGCTTGATTTGAAAAATGAACTAGCAGAAGTACCTGCCGGAAAGTACAAACTGGTTGTTTGGTCTATGGCATCTGAATTGAGCGATCAAAAGGTTGAATCTGATTATGAATGGGCTGGAACTGAACAAGCAGAAGAGAGTGCACCTCCTACAGAAGGAAATAGTAAAATTACTCTTTACCGTGAAGATGCCAATGCAGAATTTGTAGAGCCTTACGAGGTGGAAATTGATCCATCTGAAGATAAAGTGAAGCAAATATTTGAAGAAATTGACGCAACAAATGTAGGATTACTAGAATATCGTTTTGAGAATGACGAGAAAAAACTAGTTCTAGTAATGGATAAGGCAACAGAAAATATTCAAGGGACTGCTGGAGAATATCTATTTTTAGGCAAAGTCCTCCATTCTTACTTTGAAAACTACCCTAAATTAGAAGAAATTGATTTTGTTAAAGAAGATGGTACACCTGTTGAACTATCACATATGGGAGCTGTATCCACCTTCACACGCGATGAGCAATATACAAAACCGAATTAAAAATAATACGCTTTGTTAAAGTTATTGGTTGATTTTGACTAACAATTCTTTTTTTATAGTG